>JADZFP010000432.1 GCA_020849825.1 Saprospiraceae bacterium | reverse complement strand
ATCGTATATTCTTTAACCCATTACCATCCGAAAACAATAACAGGTCATGCTTTCTTCCGTATCCTGGCCTCAAATCTATCCATTACCTCTTTTCCTTATTTACCCTTACTGTCAATGAACTTTTTTGGCGAAAATTTTAGTCAAATATTCGCCCCCTCCGTTGAGGGGACGCAAAGGTGCACACATTTTCTGAAACAAAAAACATTGGCTGAAAAAAAATCAAAAAAAATCGCGCCGGCCCTTGCGGAAGGCTCAATCCTTATTCTTTCCCGGGTGAAATTTGAATCCCGGGGGCGTAATATGCGCCAGTGAGCCTTTCAGGCGGCGGCCCTTACGCTCCTTATATAGGCGTACCGAAATTTTGCCGTTGGAATACTCCCGGATTTCGAGGGTTGGAAATTCCTGCAGGAGATAATGCAACAATCGCCAGATCTTGAATTTGTTGACCAGTTTGACGTACTGCGGGCACAAATGCAAACGGCGCATCCGGCTGAGATCGGCAGTGTCGAGATCGGCCAGCCTGCAAATATGACTGGCAGTAACGCGCAAAGGTGAGGCGCGGAGGCAATTGAGGGCTTCGTTCAGCACTAAAGACAGCCTGATCGAGTCCCTCAAATCATGGATGGTTAAAACTCGCATGTTTGAGAAGGTTTAGAATCTCGGCAGGTCTGTTAAAAGAAAAGTTAGTTTTTATTCGGGACTGGAACCCTTTATTAATTTATGCACAGGCCAAATATCACTTATATAAGTCGACATTTGCAAGAATTTCGGATAATAATTTTTTAATACAGTTATTTTTAAACATAAAAACTCGCAACATTGGATTGACAATCAACCACTTTCTGTTATTTTAAGGCTTAATTTGTTGATATATTTTTTTCGCGTCCAGGCGGGAAGCAGACAGTCGGCCCGTAAATTTGATCAAAAAGCCATGTTCGGACGAATTCCATCATTTGATTTTCGCGCACTGGGCGCCGGCCTGCTCCACCTGATGTACCCCTGCTTGTGCGTTGCCTGTGGCGACGACTTGCCCGCGGGAAAAAGCTGTTTTTGTTTTTCCTGCCGGCTGAAACTGGAACCGACCGGCATGCATTTGCAGGAAGAAAATGATTTCACGCACCGGCTCTGGGGGCAACTGCCTGTGGTGCATGGCGCCTCTATGTATTATTTTACCCGAAAAAGCCCCATTCAGCGCGCTTTGCATCAGTTAAAATACCACAACAAGCCGGAAGTAGGCATCAAACTGGGGCGGGAGATGGGATACCTGCTGGCCCAATCGCCGTATTATCGCGATATCGAAGTGGTGGTTCCGGTGCCATTACACCCGCGCAAGGAGCAACTGCGCGGATACAACCAAAGCGCCATGTTTGCCGAAGGTATCTCCGAGGTGTTGGGTATTCCTTTCGATGTCCGGTCGCTGGCAAGAAAAATCTATTCCGAATCGCAAACGAAAAAAAAGCGCCTCGACCGGTTTGTCAACGTCGAAACTTCCTTCGAGGTGACAAGGCCGTCGGCTTTCACGGGGCGACATATCCTGCTGGTAGACGACGTACTGACTACCGGCGCCACGCTCGAATCCTGCGGACAAACCATTCTGGCGGTCCAGGGCGCCCGGCTAAGTCTGGCGACCATCGCCATCGCTGTATAATATATAGATGTGCAATGGGGCTCCTGAAAAGAATTTATCCCAGACAAATACAGGACAAATTTTACCTGTCTTACATGCTGGAACAACTGCTGGAAACCCTGGCAGCCTGCCCCCTGCACGTTTCGCTTCAAAGCCTGAGCTACGACGCGCACATCCCGGCAGCCATCATAACCCGGTTGGCCGAAATGCACCGCCACCCCGAAGATGCGCTGAATATCGATGTGGATGATTTTTACATCGTTTTTTCCAACCTGCTGTTCCGCTATCCGACGGTCAAAATATTCAGACAGCATGACGGCAGCTTGTTTTTTGCAGTATGAACCGTGTAAAATGTGCCGGTTGTTGAACCATTGCTTTTCTCATACGTTATTTTTGCCGCGCATTTCTTTCGAAAGAATCTAAATCAAATTAAGAGCATGGAAGCCGCAGTGAAAAGTCCCGTGATGCTTTACACGGAACAAACGCCCAACCCGGAAGCCCTGAAATATGTGACCAACCGTCTGCTTTACCGGGGTATTGCCGACTTTAAAGAAGCCGAACTCGCCGCCGAATGGAGCCCGATGGCCAACAGCCTGATGGAACTGCCCTACGTCAAAAGTGTCTATTTCAACAACAACTACGTTACCGTCACCAAGGAAATGAACTATGATTGGGCAGAAATCATGCTCAAACTCAAAGAGTTCATTAAAGATTATCTGGAAAAAGGCGGAACGGTGATCAAAGACGGCTTCGCGGAATACTGGGAAGAACGCACTGCTGCCGACAATGCCAGCCAATTCGCCGGCGAAGACGGCGACATCGCGCGCAAAATCAAGGAACTGATCGACACTTATGTCAAGCCGGCCGTTGAGATGGACGGCGGCAACATCGAGTTTAAAGCTTACGACAAAGGCGTCGTGTACGTCACCATGCAGGGTTCCTGCAGCGGGTGCCCCTCGTCGACCGTTACGCTGAAAGCCGGTATCGAAGGTATGCTCAAACGCATGGTGCCGGAAGTCACCGAAGTCGTACAGGAAATGGCCTGATAACGGGCTGTTCGATAAAATAGTCACGAGGAGGCCGGCTTGCAAGCCGGCCTCCTTTTGTGTTTTATTGAATCCGGAAAAGCGAACTGCAAACATGCTGCCGCCTGCTACCTTTACGGCTCAATTTCCGAACGCAGCGACACCGCATGTCCTTACTGAAAAAACTCGCCGGCGAAACCGCTTTATACGGGCTCAGCAGCATCGTGGGGCGCATGCTGAATTTTTTCCTGACCTTCATCTACACCCGTACGCTGACCAAGGCCGACAACGGCGTGCTCAACGAGTTATACGCCTATGTAGGTTTTTTTATCGTGGTGTATTCCTACCGGATGGAGTCGGCCTTTTTCCGCTACGGCACGCCGGAGCCCGATCGCGAACGGACATTTGCCACGGGCATGTGGTCGCTGATTGGCTCTACACTGATGATTACGAGCGGCATACTGGTCTTCTCCCAGCCGCTGGCCGATTTGTTGCACTACCATGATCACGCGGAGTATATTCGTTATTTCGCCCTGGTGCTTGCGTTCGACTGCCTCTCGGAATTGCCTTTTGCCCGGCTCCGGCTCGAACAACGCCCCCGCCGGTTTGTCGCCGGCAAACTGATCGGTATCGGGGTCAATATTTTCCTGAACGTCTTTTGGCTGGTATTTTGCCCCTGGGCTGCCCGCAACGGCTTCGATTGGGTACGGGTCGTTTGGTCGCCCGAATGGGGCGTCGTTTCGGTGTTTATGGCCAATGTACTGGCAAGCCTGGCCACCATGCTGTTTTTGCTGCCGCAATTGCGCGGCCTGAAAGCGGGGTTTGATGCGGCGCTTTGGCGGAAAATGATGCTCTACGCCTCGCCGCTGATTATTGTCCAGTTTGCCGGCATCGTCAACCAAATGCTCGACCGCACCATGCTCAAATGGCTGCTGCCGGGCACACCCGAAGATAATCTTGCGCAGGTAGGCGTATATGGCAACAACTACAAACTGGCCATGCTCATCACCATTTTTACGCAGGCCTACCGCTATGCCGCCGAACCTTTCTTTTTCCGCCATGCTGCCGACGAAAAAGCGCCCGAGATACAGGCCCAGGCAACCAAATGGTTCACAATTGCCGCCGCCACGGGCATGGCGGGTATCCTGCTCTTTATCGACGTGGTTAAGTATTTTCTGGGTGAGGCGTATTTCAGCGGCCTGAAAGTGGTGCCCATCCTCCTGCTCGCCAATGTTTTGCTGGGCATTTATTACAACCTTTCCGTATGGTACCGGCTGAAAGACAAAACCCTGCTCGGGGCGGGTATTTCACTAGCCGGCGGCCTGCTGACTTTCGCGCTGAACGTGTTGCTGGTGCCGCGTATCGGCTACATCGGCGCAGCCTGGACGGCCCTGGCGACTTATGCGTTCATGTGTCTGGCAACCTGGGCCACAGGCCTGAAACATTATCCGGTGCCTTATCCATTCGGGCGCATGGCGCTGTACGTCCTTGCTGCCCTGGCAGCTTATGCGCTCAGCCTGGGTCTGAAATCCCTGTTCGGAAGTGCCTCGGTCCTGTTTTGGGCCGGCAACGTCGCGCTGTTCGGGCTGTACCTGTTGATGATTTACCGCCTGGACGGGCATGAGTTGCGCAGAAAAGCAGCTTAACCCCCTCCGTCAAATTTCCACTTCTTCTCCCAATACAGGGATATCAACGCGCCCGAAGCCCCTATCCACCAAGAAATCGCGCCATTTTTCCTGACGGTCGATCGTGCCGTGTACCAGCCAGATATTGCGCGCCGTGCGTTTTTGATTTTCCAAAAAGTCGTACATCTCCTGCCGGTCGCCATGTGCGGAAAAAGAATCCATGGTTTCAATGTCGGCCAATACCTGTTTGTTCTGGCCCATGATGTACAGGCTTTGAGCGCCGTCGCGAAGGCGGCCGCCGGGCGTATTGGGTGCGCAATAACCCACGATCAGGAAAGTATTGCGTTTGTTTTCGATGTTGTTGAGCAGGTGATGGCGGATACGGCCGGCATTCATCATGCCCGATGCCGAGATGATAATGCAGGGTTTTTGAACCGTATTCAATTTTTTACTGCCTTCCACCGAACGGATATAAAACAGGCCGTTGAAGCCGAAGGGGTCTTCATCGTCAATCATGTGCTCGTGCAATTCTGCATCGAAACACTCGGGGTGCGAGAGATAAACATTGGTGGCATTGACGGCCAGCGGGCTGTCGACGTAGATCGGAATATGCGGCAGTTCGCCGGCATCGTAGAGTTTGTCGAGCATGTACACGATCTCCTGCGTGCGCCCCACGGCAAATGCGGGGATGATGAGTTTGCCTTTTTTTTCCACGCAGGTATGCCTGACGATACGGATAAGGTTCTGAATTTCACCCGGCGCCGCCTCGTGCTCGCGGTCGCCGTAGGTGCTTTCGCAAATGACGTAATCGGCATCGGGCATTGGCAAAGGGTCGCCTAGAATAGGCCGGTTGGGGCGGCCGATATCGCCGGTGAAGGCCAGTCGGATCACTCTTCCGTCTTCCTGAATTTCAAGACTGACGCTGGCACTGCCCAGAATATGGCCGGCATCGCGGTACATCACCCGCACGTTGGGGTGAATGTGAAACCATTGTTCGTAGTTGTAACTGGCAAACTGACGGATCGTCTGGTGAACATCTTCCGTTGTATACAAAGGCTTGCGCTCTGGCTCACCCGTATTGCGGCGGTGGCGGTTGTCGTATTCGGCATCGTTCATCTGGATTTTAGCCGAATCGAGCAGCATGATGCCGCAGAGGTCGCGGGTGGCGTGGGTGGCGTATACTTTTCCGCGAAAACCGTCGGCGACCAGTTTGGGCAGGCGGCCGGTATGGTCGATGTGGGCATGGCTGAGCACCACACTGTCGATATCGCGGGGAGAAAACAACCAGCGTTCGTTGAAATTTTTCAGAGAAATACCACTGTTGCCGGAGGCTTCGCCCTCGTCGGCGCCCTGGTACAGGCCGCAATCGAGCAGGAAGCGAAAACCGTCGTTCAGGGTAATCAGGTGGCAGGAGCCGGTCACTTCACGGGCGGCGCCGCAGAATTTAATTTTCATGGTGTGTTGTGTTTCGTTTCAACGGGCGAAGGCTGTTACAGGCCGAAATGTAGGGCTAAAACCAATTTTACCTCTCTGTGACGGGCCTTGTTTTATTTTCGCCGCCGTTAAATTCTTTTGCAATGGTCCCGGCCAGTCTCTTACAACACCTCGAATCCGTACTCCAGACGGCATTGGCAGCCGGCCCCGAGATTCGGGGCGGCGACATTCATACGGCCCGGATGTTGCAAACGGCCGATGGGCGGCGATTGTTTCTCAAGTTCAACCGGTCGGCGCAGGCCCCTGCCATGTTTCGCACCGAAGCGCAGGGGCTGGCCCTGCTCGGCGCTTCGCGGGTGATCGGGGCGCCACACATACACGCATACGGTGAAGGGCCCGACAATTGGGCGTATCTGGTGCTCGATTTTATCGCCCCGGGGCCCCGCAGCCGTTTGTTTTGGCAAAAATTCGGCGAAGCCCTGGCCAATTTGCACGGCAATACCTCCGAAAAATTCGGATTCGCACACGACAACTTTATCGGCTCCCTGCCTCAGTCGAATCGCCGGCACGATACCTGGGCCGATTTTTATGCCGCGGAGCGATTATTACCGCAGGCGCGCCTGGCCCGCGACGGCGGCTATTTCGACCCCGGCCTCGTGCGGCAACTGGAAAAACTGTGTAGCCGCATCGACCGGCTTTGCCCGGTTGAAACTCCTGCACTCGTACACGGCGACTTGTGGAGCGGCAATTTTTTGTGCAATACCGACGGCGAGCCGGTCCTGATCGACCCCGCCGCCGCATTCGCCCACCGGGAAACCGACCTGGCCATGGCAAGGCTTTTCGGCGGCTTCGACGAGGCTTTTTTTACAGCCTACAACCAGTACTGGCCCCTCGAACCGGGCTTCGACGAGCGCGTGGAGGTGTACCAACTGTATTATTTACTCGTCCACCTCAACCTCTTCGGCGAAGGATATTTGGGCAGGGTGCGGGATATTTTGAAACGATTCGCGTGATTTTGCGCGGCGAAGACGCCACTTTTGCAGCGGCTACATGAAACTCTCCGTTATCATTGTCAATTACAATGTGCGCCATTTTCTCGAACAGGCGCTGCTCTCGGTCCGCAAGGCCCTGCAGGGTATCGAGGGCGACGTTTGGGTGGTCGACAACAATTCGGTAGACGATTCGGTGGCCATGGTGCGCGAAAAATTCCCCGAAGTGCGCCTGATCGCCAACCGGCACAACCCCGGATTTGCCATTGCCAACAACCAGGCCATCCGGGAAAGTACCGGCGAATTTGTGCTCCTGCTTAACCCCGACACGCTGGTAGAGGAAGATACTTTTGCCAAATGCCTCGATTTTATGGAAAAACACCCCGATGCCGGCGCATTGGGGGTCAAACTGATCGATGGCAGCGGCAAATACCTGCCGGAGAGTAAACGCGGGTTCCCGTCGCCTTGGGTCGCTTTTTGCAAAACCGTGGGCCTCTCGGCCGTTTTTCCCAAAAGCCGGCTCTTCAACGGCTATTACATGGGCTACCTCGATCCGGAAAAAAGTCACCCGGTCGACGTGCTGGTGGGCGCCTTTATGTTTATCCGCCGCACTGCGCTCGACAAAGCGGGTTTGCTCGACGAGGCTTTTTTCATGTACGGCGAAGACATCGACCTGTCTTACCGCATCAAGGAAGCGGGCTTTCAAAACTATTATTTGCCCGATACCAAAATCATCCATTACAAGGGCGAAAGCACGAAAAAGGGCAGCCTCAACTACGTGCGGACCTTCTACCAGGCGATGATCATTTTTACCCGGAAACATTTTTCCGGGAGCCGGGCAGGCTTGTTTATCGCCATGCTGCAGGCGGCCATCTGGCTGCGGGCGGGCATTACGCTGGCCAAAAATTTTGCCCGAAAAATCTGGCTGCCGGCGCTCGACGCCGCTTTGATTTTTGCCGGACTGGTGTTTTTGCGCGATTTCTGGGAGCATTACTACTACAAAGAGCCCGGCTATTTCAAACCAGCGCTGTTGTGGTTCAATTATCCGCTTTACATCCTCATCTGGCTCAGTTCGGTGTGGCTCAACGGCGGCTACGATTACCGCTACGATATGCGCCGCCTGTTGCGCGGGCTTGGTTTTGGCACTTTATTTCTGGCGGCGATCTATGGTTTTCTCGATCAGGAGTACCGGCCTTCCCGCGCCTTACTGCTGCTGGGGGCTGCCTGGGCCATGGTGGGTACGGCAGGGCTGCGCACGCTGATGCATTTTGCCGAATTCCGCAATTTCCGGATCGGGCGCGACCGGGTCAAAAACCTGCTGATCGTGGGTGGCCCGGCGGAAAGTCTGCGGGTGCAAAGCCTCCTGAATCAGGCCGGGGTGCGTAAAAACTTCGTGGGCACCGTGCCGCTGGAGGAACATCTCGCCCAAAACGGCCAGCATTCCGTCGGCGAAGGACCGGCCATCGGCACACTGGAACAACTCGACGAGATCGTGCGCATTTTTCAGGTCAACGAGGTCATTTTTTGTTCAAAAGACATACCGGCCCAGGCCATAATGGGCTGGATGACGCGCCTGGGCCCCGCTATTTCCTACAAAATCGTGCCTGAGGAGAGCCTCAGCATCATCGGCAGCGGCAACAAAAACGAACCGGGTGAACTGTATACCATCGACATCCGCTACAACATCGCCGAGCCTGCCCAACGGCGCACCAAAAGGGTTTTTGACCTGTTTGTTTGTCTGGCCTTGCTCGCCGCCCTGCCGGTCTGGCTGCTTTTTTCCAACAACAGAACCCGGCTGCTCAAATACTGGCCGGCTGTTTTTTTCGGGCAAAAAACCTGGGTGGGTTATGCGCCCGATGCCGGCAACAAAAGTTTGCCAAGGCTGAAAACCGGGGTGTTTACCCCCATGGAAGGTTGGCAGGACGTCAAAACCGGCGAAGCCGCACTGGCGCGGCTGAACTTTTTGTTTGCGAAAGACTGGAATGTGTGGAAGGATTGGGAGATCGTGTGGCGGGCGCTGTAGCGCCGTCTGTAGCGCCGACCTTCAGGTCGGGGCAGATCGGGAAATAACAGGGTAGGAAATAAGGTTTGGCGACGGATTTGTGTTTTTTTTTAAAAGCGATCGCTGCGTCGACCTGGAGGTCGGCGCTACAGCGCTACTTCTGCGCCCGCGACACCAGCCAAACCGCCACGGCGGCAAACACGATGTTGGGCAGCCACATGCCCAGCGCCACCGGCACGGAGCCGCTGCTGGCAAAAGACACTGCAAATTTCGAGCTGAGAATAAACAGAGCGCCGATCCCGATTCCAAGCGCCAGATGCAGGCCCATGCCGCCGCGCACTTTGCGGCCGGCCACGGCCAGCCCGATGACGGTCAGGATCACGTTGGTAAAAGCATCGGCGGTGCGGCGCAGGAGTTCAATTTCGTAACTTTTGACGTTGGAAAGCCCCCGGCGCCGGTCGCGGTCGATCACTTCGCGGAGTTCGGAGGAAGGGAGCTCCTCGTTCTGGTGGTGGTACCAGATAAAATCCTGGGGATTCAGGTTGATCGCCGTATCCCGCGGCGTGGGGTAATACTGGTAGTACTCTTTCAGCCCGTCGAAGGTGCGGACCGAATAATTCCGGATCTCCCAGATATTCGGATCGGCCTTCCAGGTAGCGTTTTGGGCTTCAAGCAAGCTGATAACCCGGTTGCCGTCGAATTTTTCAAGGCGCAGGCCGGTGGCCGATTTGCTCGATTTGTTGTAGTTCTGAATAAAAACCTTGGTGTCGGGGCCGGTCAGAAAATGCACCTGCGAGGATTTGCCTTTTTCCTGGTCGGTCCAGACGAAGCTCCGCTCAAACCACAGGCGCAGCTTGTTTCGCTCCGGAATCAACTGATTGTTCAGGGCATAATGCAGCAACCCCACCAGTCCGCCCGCGATCAGGTAAGGTTTCAACAGGCGGTTGAAACTCACCCCGGCATTGAGTACCGAAAGGATTTCGGCATTAAAAGCCATACGGGAGGTAAAAAACACCACGCCGATAAGGGTGTACAAAGGCATGAGCAGGCCGGCCATGTGCAGCACGAAACCCAGGTAATAATCGAGCAGGATATTCTGCAGGGTGGCGGGTTTTTCAATGAAATTCTGCACTTTATCGCTGAAATCGATCGCCATCGAGATCAGGGTGCAGATCAGCATGGAAAAAAACACCGTCGAAAGGAATTTCCGGATGATATACCGGTCGAGGGTTTTGATGTGCAGCAACTTCCACATGATGAGATAAAAGCTAAGAACGTGGAAGGGTGAGTTTTAGTTGCTGGATGCGGCGGCTGTCGGCGGCAATGACGGTAAAAACGAAGCCGTTCCAGTTCAGTTCGGCGCCGGGGGCGGGTATGTCGCCGCTGAGTTCGAGCACCAGGCCGGCAAGGGTATCGATTGTGCCGCGGTCTTCATCGAAGGTGTCGGCCGGTATCCCGGTGATGCGGCATACGTCGTTGAGCAACACCTGGCCTTCGAAGGCGTAGTTGTAATCGTCGAGTTTTCGGAAGCGTACTTCATTTTCCTCGTCGAATTCGTCGCGGATTTCGCCTGTGACCTCCTCCAGAATGTCTTCCATGGTGACGATACCCGCCGTGCCGCCGTATTCGTCGACAACGATGGCCAGGTGCATTTTTTTCTTTTTGAATTCCTGCAGCAGCTCGCTGGCCCGTTTTGATTCGGGCACAACAAGCACGTTGGTGCGGATAAGCGGTTGCCATTCGAATTGCTCCGGCTCGTCGAGGTGCGGGAGCAGGTCTTTGACGTACAGGATACCGGTGATGTTGTCGATGTCGTCGTCGTACGCTGGCAAGCGAGAAAAGCCCGATTCC
This sequence comes from Saprospiraceae bacterium, assembly GCA_020849825.1. GTDB lineage: Bacteria > Bacteroidota > Bacteroidia > Chitinophagales > Saprospiraceae > M3007. Next base: position 1,384 of record JADZFP010000432.1, on the reverse strand, counting down.
CGCACGGTGGCCAGCAGCTCGCCGAACGAGGAACGAAAATCAATGCCCACAATTTTGGACCGGGGTTGCATGACCTGTTTGACTGTCACGTCGCTGAATTTGACGATGCTTTTCAGCAAGTCAATATCGCGGCGCGATTCGATCGGGTGCTCGTCGATACCTGTTTCGGGGGCCGGCTGATTTTCTGCAGTCTCGGCAGTTTTTTTTTCACGGACCAGCAGCCCGAACAATTTTCGCCAAAAAAGAATAAACCAGCCCAGTTTCCGGAGCAAGGGCAGCGCCTTTTCCTCCCGGCGAAAACGCCCGGCAAGCCACTTCATTGCCTGAAAAACGACGGCAAGCCCAAGGGCCGCCATCAACAAAATACCCACGCCATACCACCATCCGGAGGGCTCCTGACCGCTCAATGCCTGCCACTCGGCGCGTTGCATCACCCAGGCTGTTGCCCAAACGGCGAGCAGCACCACGATAAAAATACGGGCCAGCAACAAAGCAGCCAGCGCCGGCCGGGGATTTTCGGCCAATCGCAAACTCCGATTGGTCGTGCCGGTGTTCCGCTCCTCCGCGCGCAGGGTTTCCAGATCACGCGGACTTACGCCCACCAGCGCGCGTTCGGCCAGCAGGATAAGGGCATAAAGCAGAAAACCTGTACAGATGAGAATCATGGAAAAGCGTCCTGCCACAAAAGTACGCAGCGACAGCGCTTGCGAGGGACAAGTTTTTGGGGCAGGCGGGAAGATTTTATGGGACAGGAAACCAGGTGGTTTTGGACAGGATCAACAAGATTAGCAGGATCAAGCATTGCGGCGAAGCCGCTAAATCCTGTTAATCCTGTTAATCCTGTCCAACTCTCCCCCAGTGTCGCCCGCTCCGATCAGAACGGCAGGTCGTCGCCTTCGGCGGGCGCCGTGTCGGCAGTGGCGGGCACATTGGAAGATACGCGGGCGGGCGGCGCATTTTCAGCGGAGGGGAAGCGGGCGGCATCGCCGGCGCCGCCTTCGCGTTTGTCGAGACTGCGGAAGTTGTTGACCACGATATCGGTAGCGTAGCGTTCCTGACCGTCTTTGTCGTTGTATTTGCGGTAGGAGATTTTCCCCTCGATGTATACCAGCGAACCTTTTTTGAGCTGTTTTTCGGCGCGTTCGGCCAGCTCGCGCCAGGCGACGGCGTTGTGCCACTCCGTCGTTTCCTGAAAGTTGCCGTCTTTGTCCTTGTAGTATTCATTGGTGGCGACGGAAAGCCGGGCGACCATCACGCCGCTGTCGAGATGCCGCACTTCGGGATCTGCGCCCAGGCGGCCGATAAGGGTTACTTTGTTGACCATGATAAGTTGTTTTTTAAAGACACATTCGGGTGAGCTCGCCCGTTAAAACAGACTGTAAGT
>JADZFP010000431.1 GCA_020849825.1 Saprospiraceae bacterium | reverse complement strand
TCGCCAGCAATATCAGGTTGACCTCATCGGGAATCAGTCCGAAGGTGATGACACGAATCGTGTCTTTGGCCAGATGTTCGGCAGGGCTGAGCCCGTTAAAGAACTTGAGCGCTCCAAACCAGAGGTAATTGATCCCAATGGCCCAGCGAAGAATTTTGATCGTGTTGGCGTAAATCAGGGCTGACAAGCCGGAAAGCAGTGACATACTTTTCATGAGTTTGACGATGAAAGGAAGTTAGGCTTTCGCGGCAGCGGGCCAAAAGTAGACGCCCTTTTGCCGGCCTCCCATCATTTTCGTCAGGCTATAAGATGAGAAATATCAAATTTTGCCCCGTCCGGTTGTAATAAAACCGCGATGCTTGCGAACAATGAAGCAAATGACCGCCCGACATCCATGGAAGAAATATTCCTCCGGCAAATCGAACAACACAAAGCGCTGATTTTCAAAGTCTGCCACACTTTTCGTGGCGCCGATGCCGAAGCGCAGCGCGATCTGTTCCAGGATATCGTGGCGGAATTGTGGCGCGCCTTTCCGAGATTCAACGGCGCCGTCAAATGGACAACCTGGGCCTATCGAATCGCCCTGAACGTAGCCATTACCCAACAGCGCCGCAAGAGAATCGCAACCGTAGAATGGTCGGATGCCGCGGCAGGAGCCGTACAACACCCTGCCGAAACAGATGAGCAACTCGCGGCGCTGAATCAGGCTATTGCAACGCTTAACGAAGCGGAAAAAGCCCTGATCCTGCTCTACCTCGACGACCTCTCGTATGCCGACATCGCCGACATCACCGGGCTGAGTGAAAACCACGTCGGCGTTAAGATCAATCGCATCAAAAACAAATTAAAATCACTGCTTTTACATGGAAAACGATAAGGAACTACCCGACCTGGACCATCTGAAAGCAGCCTGGAGCCAGGACCTTCAACGGCAGAGCGAATCCGCCGAATACATCAACCGTCAAAATCTGTTAGCCATGATGCACCAACGCACCCATTCCGCCATCTCGCGTTTGAAACGCAATCTCATGATCGAAATCGTCAGTACAGCCATTATACTTGCCGCTTTGTTCTGCTACACGCTTTGGGTCGCCCGACCTGTTGCCTGGTATGCCTGGCTGGCGATTATTCTGGTCACCTTCACCGGCCATGTAATGCTTTACCGGTCGTTGCGCCGTCAGGATCGAATGCTGGAATCAAAACTCATTGAAGCGCTGGAGACCAGTATTCGGCACACCGGCCGCTTTGTCCGAAATTTCAAACAAGGCGCCCTGGTTATCGCCTTGATTATTTTTTTCATCGGATTCAATATGTCGTTTGCGCTGTATGGTGGCCGGGAAATAGGCTGGATCGGTGTATTGTATGCTGCATTGGCAGCCGCAGGCGTGTTTTTTTTGACCAATCTGTATGTTCAAAAACTATACGGCCAACATCATGAAAATCTGCTGGCCTGCCGCAAAGAATTAACCCAGGAATAAGCACCTTCGTGAGTCTAAAAGGCGTAGGCATGGAAACAGATTCAGCATCCATTCAAATCATTTCAGTCACTCCCGACAACTTGGCCGAGCACGGTTTGTATTGTGTAAAAGACAAAAAATCACCTGGTTATATGGCCAAGGCAGCGTGGTTTAAGCAAGCTTATCACGACGGCCTGCGTTTGCAAATCGCCGTCGACGACCGGCACCAAGCCCTTGGATTCATCGAATACGTACCCGCTGAATACGCCTGGCGACCGGTTATAGCCGACCATTTTCTGTTTATCCATTGTATCATGGTCTATAGCAACGCGAACAAAAATGCAGGGGTCGGTTCCGCCTTGCTGAACGACGCAGAACATTGGGCACGCAACACGGGGAAACTGGGCCTTTGCGCCATGAGCAGCGCCGGAAGCTGGATGGCCGGCCAGTCGCTCTTCGCCAAAAACGGCTTCGAACCGACCGACGAACGGGGGCGTTTTGTCATGATGACCAAACGGTTTGCGACAGGGGCGCCTTCGCCTGCGATTCGCGACTGGACTTCGGCACTGACCCGATACCAGGGCTGGCATCTGGTGTACGCCAATCAGTGCCCCTGGCACCAAAAATCCGTCGTCGATCTGCAACAATGCGCCGCCGAACACGGCATCGATCTGCAGGTAACCGAATTGAAAACGCCAGCCGATGCGCAGGCCGCCCCTTCCGGGTACGGCACATTCAGCCTCATTAAAGACGGCCGGCTGCTGGAAGATCACTACATCAGCAGAACACGTTTTGAGAATATCCTGAAAAAAGAAAAATGAGGCATCGGGGTCACAATACCGCCCCTGCACGGATATACTGGAAAAATAAAGCATACCCACCATGGAAAAAGCATTCAGGATATTCGTCGAAATCATATTCGGGTTACAAATCGCAGCCGCCCCCACCGCCATCGGTATCATTCTGGGCTTTCTGATTTACCTCATTTTTCCAACAGATGGCGGCATGGTTATGGCGGTCGGTTTTGCGATTATCGGACTGTTTGTCGGAATCGTTTGGGCGGTAAGAACCGCCCTGACTCAAGGCTCCGCCAACTTCATGTCGCGCATCAATGCTACCCCGGAACTGGACAACAAAGACCAGCCGCAAGACGAAGACAAGAATAAAGGCTGATTCGACATCCCGGCTGCGTATCTTGGCTGGAAGCTTCGAATCATCATGAACACCCCACTCGTGTTGCTGCTCGGCGGGTATGGCGGCGCCGGCCAACCCATCGCCCGCCTTTTATTGAAACATACTGATACCCAACTGATTATTGCCGGACGGAATGCCGACCGTGCGACGGGTTTTGCCGCCGAACTGAACCGTGAATTTCCGGGCGACCGGGTTTCCGCGCGCGCCGTCGATGCCGCCGACCCGATTGCCCTGCAAAATTCCTTGTCGGGCGTCGATCTGTTGCTCGTCTGCGCGCCGCTTACCCTTTTGGCAGGACAGATTGCCCGGTCGGCGCTGGCTGCCGGGGTCGATTACCTCGACATTTATTACCCGCAGCGTGTCGTACCCGTTATGCAGGCGTTTGCACCCGAAATTGAAGCCTCGGGGCGCTGTTTTATTTATCAGGCCGGCTTTCATCCGGGATTGCTGGCGGCGCTCGTTCGCCGGGTAGCCCCCCGATTTGAGCGGCTCGACAGCGTACGTATCGGACTGGCCATGAACGAAACACATATCGGTTCGGCGGAATCGGCCCGCGAAATCGTGGAAGGAATTGCCGACTACGAGGCTTTTGTGTTTGAAAAAGACCGGTGGAAAAATGCCGGTACTGCCGATATGAAAACCCTCGACTTTGGCCCCGGATTCGGCCGGCGCGCCTGTTTCCCCTTGTGGTTTGAAGAACTGCGAAATTTGCCGAAACAATTCGGAATCAAACAATTGGGTACCTATGTTGCGGGCTTTAACTGGTTTGTCGACTACCTGGTCACCCCCCTGGGCATGTTGCTGTTTTGGCTAAAAAAGGGGCTTGGGCTTTCATTTCTCACCCGGCTGATGCGCTGGGGCACAAAACGTTTTTCAAGTCCGCCGTATGGCGTACAGATGCTTTTACTGGCAGAAGGTGAGCAGGATGGGCGCCCGCAAACCCTGCGCCTGAGTCTGCGGCATCCGGATGCTTATTACTTCACTGCCGCGGCCACGCTGGTTTGTTTGTTGCAGTATCTGGACGGGAGCATCCGCCGGCCGGGCTTGCACATGATGGGCTGGGTCATCGATCCGGAGCGCGGGCTGACTGACCTGGAAAAACTGGGTATACACGTGGAAATGCCCTGACAGTTCACTCAAAAACACGTATCAGACTCGTCTGACCGGGCTGCTGCCTGAACTCCGAAGGCGTCTGGCCCGTCAGGCGTTTGAACAGTTTGTTGAAATAGGTCACGTTGTTAAATCCGCTGGCATAGCACACGTCGGTGATGCTGCGCGAAGGGTTTCGGAGCAGCGTCTGGGCGAATTTGATACGTTCGGCATTGATAAAATCGACGGGCGAGATACCCAGTTCGTTTTTAAAACAGCGGAAAAAGTGTGTCTGGCTCATGCAAGCCTTTTTGCTCAGCAGGTCGATGTTGAGCGGTTCGTGCAAATGTTCACGGATAAATTTGACGACAAAGGCGAGTCTGGAATCGGAATGAGCGGTACTGGCCGGATCGAGCAGCAAATGGCGCGCCTCCGTCTGCATCAGGCGTATAATCAGCTCCTTGAGCATAAAATCGGTGAACAGGTCCTTGGCCGGGTGATTTTCGGTAAACAGAAAGATCATGCGGCCGATGATCTGGCTTACGGCTATGTCGTTGGTAAAGTGGAAGTTGTAGTCGGTAAACCGCCATTCGCGGTTATCGTCGGCGCGGGGAGAGGTCTCGTTGAGAAAATCCACGGCTCCATTGATCTTGTCGTGGTCGAGCGTCAGGGCCAGGCATTGGGTCGGGTTGTCGGTAGTGGCTTCGGGAAAATCGATGCGCATCAGTTCGCCCGGCGGCAGCACGACCGATTCGCCGGGAAAAAAGTCGAAACTGTTTTCGCGAAGGTGCATCACTTTTTTGCCGCGCAGCATACTGGCCAGTACGGTGTGGTTGAACGAGAGTTCTACCTGCCGGGCCAGCAACTGGGTTTCGTACACGTTCAACTCGGCAGATTGAAGGGTGTAGACCGTTCTGTTTTCGACCAGAGATTCCAGTCGGCGCTGCTCGAAGTGGGTGCTGGGTAGTTGCATGAGTTTTAAAAAGAAAATTTTGCCGTGTCCGCATTTGCAGAACAAAATCAACTGATCAAACAAAGATACCGTACAGAATTCAAAATGGCAGAAACGTCACTGCAATATGACAGGATCGTGCAAGCATTTGGAAGAATCGTTCAAGCCGGCGCCTGGGCCTGCCAATAATTTTGCCCTGTCAATTATCCGCACACTTTTATTCCGGGTTTGACAAAAACTTGAACAATCATTTTACCATCAAATTCGACTCAAATCATGGCAGACGTTATTACCGATTCCAACGCAGTGCTTGCGCCACCCCGTTTTAAAGCCCATTACGACAATTTTATCGGCGGCAAATGGGTAGCCCCCGTGCGCGGCGAATACTTTGAAAACATCTCTCCGGTCGACGGACAGGTATTTACCAAAATTGCCCGCTCCACCGCCGAAGACGTAGAGTTGGCGCTCGATGCGGCCCATGCCGCCGCGCCCGCCTGGAACCACAGCTCCGCCACCGAACGCAGCAATATCCTGCTCAAAATCGCCGACGTGATGGAGCAAAACCTCGAAGTGCTGGCCCGCACGGAGACCTGGGACAACGGCAAACCCCTGCGCGAAACCCGCGCGGCCGACCTTCCGCTGGCCATCGATCACTTCCGCTATTTTGCCGGTGTGATTCGCGCCGAAGAAGGCTCCGTCGCCGAACTGGATTCCACTACCGTGTCGGTCAATATTCCCGAACCCCTGGGCGTGGTCGCGCAGATCATTCCCTGGAACTTTCCCCTGCTCATGGCCGCCTGGAAAGTAGCCCCCGCCCTCGCCGCCGGCAACTGCGTGGTGCTCAAACCCGCCGAGCAGACGCCCGTCGGCATCCTGGTACTTGTAGAAATGATCCAGCACCTGCTGCCCCCCGGCGTGCTCAACGTGGTCAACGGTTTCGGCATCGAAGCAGGCAAACCGCTGGCATCCAGTCCGCGCGTGGCCAAAGTCGCCTTCACCGGCGAAACGACGACAGGGCGTCTGATCATGCAATACGCTTCGCAAAACATCGTGCCCGTCACCCTCGAACTGGGCGGCAAATCGCCCAATATCTTTTTCAAAAGCATCATGGACGCCGACGACGAGTACTTCGACAAATGCCTCGAAGGCGCCGTCATGTTTGCCCTCAACCAGGGTGAAGTATGCACCTGCCCCTCGCGTTTGCTGGTGGAAGAAAGCATCTACGACGCCTTCATCGCTCGCGTTATCGAACGCACCAAAAAGGTAAAATTAGGCCATCCCCTCGATCCGGAAACCATGATGGGCGCCCAGGCGTCGAACGACCAGTACGAGAAGATTCTCAACTACATCGAAATCGGCAGGGAAGAGGGCGCAGAAGTGCTCTGCGGCGGCAAGGCGGCATACAACGAAGGCCTGGCGGGCGGCTATTATATCGAGCCGACCATCCTGAAAGGAAACAACAAAATGCGGGTGTTCCAGGAAGAGATTTTCGGACCGGTGGTGTGCGTCACTACGTTCAAGGATGAAGCCGAAGCCCTCGAAATCGCCAACGACACCTTGTACGGACTCGGCGCCGGCGTCTGGACGCGCGACATGCACCAGGCATACCAGATGGCCCGCAAGATACAGGCCGGCCGCGTATGGGTCAATTGCTACCACGCCTACCCTGCCCATGCCCCGTTTGGCGGCTACAAAAAATCGGGCATCGGTCGTGAAACGCATAAAATGATGCTGAGCCACTATCGCCAGACCAAAAACATGCTCATTTCTTACAGCAAAAACCCGCTGGGTTTCTTCTAAAAATGACACCCAGGGTAATTGTCAGTGATGCGGCCCGGAGCGTAATCGATCAGCTCCGGGCCGTTCACGGGCCCTTGCTTTTCCACCAAAGCGGGGGCTGTTGCGACGGCTCGGCGCCGATGTGTTACGCTGTCGGCGAATTGTACATCGGCGACCAGGACGTATGGCTGGGCCGGATACACGAATGCGATTTTTACATGTCGGCATTTCAATTTGAATACTGGAAACACACCCAACTGGAAATCGACGTGGTGCGGGGCCGCGGGGCCAGTTTTTCGCTCGAGATACCGCTGGGCTGGCGCTTTGTGGTGAAGTCGAGGCTGTATACGGAAGAAGAGGCGCGCAATCTGGCGTCTGTGAAGACCGGGGCCTGAGCTGCCCCGGTTTTTGTGTGAAAAAATGAGGCGAGTTTGATCAGATTACCTGAAGCGTGGTCTATTTTTGGCAAAATCATTTTGTCAAAAAATCACGTATGAAAACCATTTTCCTGTTTCTGTTTTTTTCAGTTGCATTTCTGCTGCCGGCTCAGACCAACACATTTTTCCCTTTTGAGCGAAATGGCAAATGGGGCATTGTCGACCTGCAAGGAAAGATAACTGCGCCCCCGGCATTCGAACGACTGAGTTTCTTTTTGCAACCTCGACCGGCGCTGGCGATCAGTGTGGCCACTAAGGGCAATGGCGAGAGCGGATTGATTGACCAAAACGGCGCCACCATTCTCCCCTTTCAACAACAGGAATTGCTTTTTGCCGGGCTGGAATACAATGTCAGGGTCGAGCGCGACGGGAAATGGGGCGTTTTCGATGCCGCAACAAAAAAGATGGTTTTGCCGGTGGATTATGATACGGTCATGACCCTGCACGGTGACTCTTTGCATTTATTCGGCAAAAAAAAGGATAGTTACCATGTGTATCGGACCAACGGCAAACTGGAGAAAATGGAAAGCGAGGAAGCGTTTCGGAAACGCGCGATGATGCGTTTTGTCCCGCCCATGATGTTGATGGACGTAGATGAAAACGAGATCAGAGAGAACCTGGGCGAGGGATTTACGCTGGATAAAAGAGTCAGGATGGGCAGCTTAATTTACTTCCCCTATTACAATCAACAAAATATATACGGCTTGCTGGATTTCGAGGGGAAACCGGCGCTGGAATGCAAGTACGAGCAACTGCTGTTCGAAGTGCGCAATTACGACGATCATTTCATTTTAGTACGGCAGCACGATTTATGGGGGATTTATCAGGTCGAGGTAACCCCGAGCGGCATACAATACCATCAGGTGCTGGATTGCCTTTCGAATTCCACTCCTCGGTACGCGGGAGAGAACTTCCCCGGAAGATACACAGGCGATTCATATTATCTTGTGACCGTCTCACGGCCTGGTGAGCAGCCTGTACAAGCATATTTCTATGTGCCGGGCCGCAAACTTATACTGCCCGGTTCATGAACGAGGGCCCCAAACGACCTGTGCTTGAACCCGTAAATATTCAAACCAAACAACATTCTTTATGGATCAGCACGACCTCCAGATCAGCGAAGTATACCCGCCCGTTGAAATCGCCCGAAAAGTGGAACGCATCGGCGTTTCAAAAGCCCGCACTGAAACCCTGACCATGTTGGTGCTCGCCATTCTGGCGGGGGCTTTTATTTCGATGGGCGCCCTGTTATTCACCGTGGTAATGACGGGCTCCAGTCTCGGTTTTGGCCTGTCGCGCCTGGTCGGCGGCTTGAGTTTTTGTCTGGGTCTGATCCTTGTCGTCATCGCCGGCGCTGAGCTGTTTACGGGCAACAACCTGATCGCCATGGCCTGGGCGAGTCGCCTGGTCGGCACAAAAGACGTGGTACGCAACTGGATCATCGTATACATCGGCAACGTGGCGGGTTGCCTGGCCACCGTCGTACTGGTCGCCTGGGCCGATGTCGGGCATTTGGGCAACGGCGCTGTACAGGAAACGGCTATCTCGATTGCAAAAGCCAAGGCTGCTTTGCCCTGGGAAGTCGCTTTTTCGCGCGGTATTTTGTGCAACGCGCTGGTTTGTCTGGCCGTATGGCTGGCCATGGGCGGCCGCAGCCTGACCGACAAAATACTGGCCATTCTATTTCCCATCACTGCTTTTGTCGCCATGGGACTGGAGCACTCTATCGCCAACTGGTTTTTCCTACCCTACGGGTTGTACCTCGACGGACAGGCGGGGTTGTCGGTCGCGGACGTCGGGCGCAATTTGATCGCTGTGACGATCGGCAATATCCTGGGCGGTACGGTATTGGTGGCGGGCGTGTATTGGGTGGCGTATTTGCGGAGTGAGCGTTTGCAGAAAGTTAATTAACAAATCAACCTGTAACATTTTACAGTCAGTTACGACCTTTAATTGCAGGATAGACGCTCGTTTGTCCCTCTTTCCGATTTCTCCACCATTTCAACACCTTGTCCATGCCAGTATTTTCCGCTTCCCGCAGGGCATTTTTCAAAAAAATCTCCCGGGTTGTCGATCTGCCCCAGGCCGCCGCCGACAATGAAGCCGCTGCCGAGTGGCCTGCGGGCGCCGTAACCCTGAGCGGCGACCTTACGCCTTACAACGGCCCCTGGGACTTCGACCGCGCCGCTCACCTGCTGCGCCGGGCGACCTTCGGGGCCAAAAAATCGCAGGTCGACCAACTGCTCGCCCTTGGTTCCGCACAGGCAGCCGTCGATTTTGTGCTCGACCTGCCTGCTAACCAGCCCGATCCGCCCGTCAACAACTACAACAACCCTGATTTTACGGACCCGGTCGTGCCTGCCGGCGAAACCTGGGTAAATGCTTACCCCGATTTTTCCGGCGGCAACGAGGGCTACCGCATCGAAAGCTGGCGGGGCTGGTGGCTCAATCTGATGATCGACGGCGATGCCAATATCCGGGAAAAAATGACCCTGTTCTGGCACAACCATTTCGCTACCCAAACCTCCGAAGTATTCATTGGCCGGCTCGTGTACAACTACAACCGCCGCCTGCGCGAAGGCTGCCTGGGCAATTTCAAAGCCCTCACCCGCACCATCACACTCGACCAGATGATGCTGGTGTACCTCAACGGTTACCTCAACGACAAATCGGCGCCAGATGAAAACTACGCCCGCGAATTGCAGGAACTCTTCACCATCGGCAAAGACACCCCCACCCAATACACCGAAGACGACGTCGTGGCCGCCGCCCGCGTACTGACCGGCTGGCGCATCAACCCATTCTCGCTCGACGTTTACCTCGATATCAATGCCCACGACACCGGCAACAAACAGTTTTCGGGCTTCTACAACAACACCGTCATCCAGGGCAGCATCAACGGCGACGCCGAACTGGACGCCCTGCTCGACATGATTTTTGAAAAGGAAGAAGTCGCCCTTTTCATTTGCCGCAAACTCTACCGCTTTTTCGTCTACTACGTCGTCGATCAAACAGTCGAAGACACCATCATCGCTCCGCTGGCCCAAATCTTCCGCGACAACAACTACGACATCAAACCCGTCGTGGAAACCCTGCTCAAAAGCGAACATTTTTTCGACGCCTATAACAAAGGCTGCTACATCAAAAACCCGCTCGACCTCAGCGTCGGGGTACTGCGCAACTTCGATCTGAGCATCCAGGCCCCCACACTGCTGGAAAGCTGGTTTATGCCGCTTTACCTGAATTATTACACTTCCAGCCTGCAAATGCTGCCCGGTGACCCGCCCAACGTGGCCGGCTGGGCCGCCTACCGACAGGCGCCCATGTACTACCGCAACTGGATCACCGCCGATACCATCCGCAACCGCAATATATTCTCCGACGCCTTGAGCCTGTTCCAGATCGAAACGCCCGGCGGCTACCAGTTGAAAATCGATCACGTCGACTTTATCACACAGTTCGATCACCCGGAAGACCCCGTCCAACTGGTCGACGACCTCGTCCGTCTGCTCCTTCCGATGGATCTCTCGGCATTCAAGAAGTATTTGTTGAAGTCAATTCTGCTTTCCGGACAAGCCAGCGACTATTACTGGACCAACGCCTGGAACGCTTACCTGGCTAACCCGAACGATGTAATGGCTTACGAAACCGTGCGCGTGCGCCTCGCGCTGCTGCACAAATACCTCACAAGCCTGCCGGAATATCAACTGGCCTGAGGGTTTCCTCCAATTGATTTCATCTGTTGAAAACTTCATCATTATGAAAAGAAGAGACTTCATCAAATATGCCGGTCTGACGGCCGGAGCCGCATCTTTCCCCTTTAAAGGTTTCGGGATCAATCCCATGCCGCGACTGCCTTTTTTGAGCGCCCTGGCTGCCGGCGGCAATCCCAACGGCCGGGTGCTGGTGCTCATCCAACTGACCGGGGGCAACGACGGCCTCAACACCTTTATCCCCGTCGATCAATACGACCACCTCAGCCAGCACCGCGGCAGCATCCTGATTCCTGAAAACCAGGTACTTGCCCTGAGCGGCGTCGACAACGCGGGCTTCCACCCGGCCATGTCCCAATTCCGGGAAATGTTCGACAACGGCCTGGTTTCCGTGGTTCAAAACGTGGGGTATCCCAACCAGGACTACTCCCACTTCCGCTCTACCGATATCTGGATGTCGGCCTCCGACAGCGACCAGTATTTGTCGACCGGCTGGCTGGGACGTTATCTGCAGTCGGAGTACCCCGACTACCCCAGCGGCTACCCCAACCCCGACATGCCCGACCCGCTGGCCATTCAGATCGGCGCGCTTTCCTCGCTGGCGCTCATGGGCGATCCGAACCCGATGGGGTTCGCCATCACCGACCCGCAATCGTTTTATCAGTTTATCTCCGACCTCGTCGAACCCGCACCCAATACCCCCTACGGCGACGAACTGGAGTTTATCCGCCTCATCACCAACCAGGCCCAGGTGTATTACGACGCCATTAAAAATGCCGCCGACATGGGCGACAACCTCAGCAGCCTGTATCCCGATCCCGAAATCAACCCGCTGGCCGATCAACTCAAGATCGTGGCCCGGCTCATCAGCGGCGGACTAAAAACGCCGATTTACATCGTTTCCATCGACGGTTTCGATACGCACGCCGAACAGGTCGTGGCCGGCGATCCGCTCAATGGCCTGCATGCCGTTTTGCTGAGCCAGGTATCGGAAGCCATCGCCGCTTTCCAGAACGACCTCGAACTGCTGGGCGTGGCCGACAAAGTGGCCGGCATGACGTTCTCCGAATTCGGCCGCACCATCGCTTCCAATGCGAGCATGGGCACCGACCACGGCGCTGCCGCGCCTTTGTTTGTTTTCGGGCAAAATGTAATTCCGGGCATCATCGGCGGCAATGCGCAGATTCCGAATCAATTGGATGAATCGGCCGATATTCCGATGCAACACGACTTCCGTTCGGTGTATGCCAGCGCGCTCAAAGACTGGTTCGGGATCAACAACCCGGAAAGTATCCTGCAATACGAATTTCCGATCCTGCCCATCTTCACGGCCCCGTCGAGCGGCGTGCACAACATCAACAACGAAAGCGCATCCACCGTCGCGCTGTTCCCCAACCCCGTGCAGCAATCCGCCACGGTGCGTTTCGAACTGGCAGTCGCATCGCAAGTCACCATCACCATCCTCGACGTCAACGGACGACCGCTGCGAACGGTTGTGAACAACAACTTTTTCCCGGCAGGACAACACGACGTGACGCTCGATCGCGGCAACCTGCCCGCCGGCCAGTACTTCTACCAGGTACGCACCAACGGCGGCGCGGTGACGAAACAAATGGTGGTGATCTGAACCGGATCTTGAAGAGGCCGTCTCGTATAGGTCACACTAAGGTCGCCAAGCGCGAAAAGAAGGGAAATGATAAGCCTCCCTCTGCGTCTCTGTGTCTCTGCGCGAAATATTAGTTGCACGCAGAGGTGCAGAGACACAGAGGGGGTGAGACTTTGCGGGCTTCGCGGCTTGGCGTGACATTCATTCTCAAGCAAAGGACGCAAAGAAGCAAAGCGCGCAAAGGGATTCCGGGGCAATCTGTGTCTTTGTGTGAAATATTAGTTGCACGCAGAGTCGCAGAGACACAGAGGGGGTGAGACTTTGCGGGCCTGGCGGCTTGGCGTGACTTTCATTTTCACGCGAAGGACACAAAGAAGCAAAGCGCGCAAAGGGGGAAAACTTCGCGCCCTTTGCGTGACCTATACGATACGGCCTTTTTTATCGCTTCCACCGATAAATGTCTTTCAATCGGATGGTATCGCCTTTTTCATCGACCACATTCAAATCGTACCGGAAAACAACCGGCGTACCGACCGGCGCGTAATAATACAGCCGCCAGGCGTCGGCTTCGCTGCAACCGACACAGCCGTTGGAATACGCTTTGCCCAGGCTCGACGGGTTGGTCGTCGGGTGCAGCATTTGCCCATAGCGGCGGCCGTCCAGTTCGGCTTCCAGCCAGGGGATTTGCGGCAACTTGGTGCGGCGACCGTCGTCGCGTTTGGTGTCCTTGTATTTCAGTCCCGTTTGCGGGTCTTGCCAGACCGGGTATTTATTCACCCTGATTATCGAGCCTTTGCCCGGCCGCGTGCGCAAATCTTCCACACGGTCGATCGTTTTCAGGTATTTCTTTTTGTTTTGACCCACCCTGACGGCAAAAGAAAAAAGCGTGTCGTTGCCTTCCAGCACACGAAGCCTGAATTCCGGAATATTGACGTCGACGAGGGTCATCGCCTGCCGGCGGCGGATCAGCGCAGCGAGAGCAGTATCCGGGCCAAACAAGGTGTCGCCCCGGTGCAAAACGGTCAGCAGGCGCTGATTATACACAAATTCACCCTTGGCCATACGGCGGTAATAATCCGTACTCATTAGTGTATCAAGCAACCAGGGATTGGCGCGCACCAGCAAATATTCATCTAGCGGATAAGGCGTCAGGGTATCGAGGCGGGCGATCAGGGTATCCATGAACCTGAAATAGTCCTTTATCTGCACGTCGTGCGGCACAACGTAGACCCATAACGGATCAGGGGGCCGAAGCGTATCGGCCGGCGCCTGTATCGCAGTAGCCGCGCCAGCCTTCACCGGAGCATCCGCCTTGGGTCGGCAATGCACCGCCACAAGCGTCAGAAAAACCGCGGCCGGAATGATGATATTTTTCATAAAAAACGATGGTTCGTTTATGTTTATTCACGCAAAGCCGCGAAGGGCGCAAAGAAGGAATTACCCTTTCCGTTTCACGCTTTGCTTCTTTGCGCGCTTTGCTACTTTGCGTTCTTCGCGT
>JADZFP010000430.1 GCA_020849825.1 Saprospiraceae bacterium | reverse complement strand
GTAGAGCAGACCACTGTGTGATGCACCGACGCTGAACACATCGGCGTGCAACAGCCCCATACGCATGGCGCCGTAGCCCCCTTGCGAGTGGCCGATGACGGCCCGGCCATCACGCGTGGAAATCGTTTTAAAGTGGGAGTCGATGTACCCGACAAGATCCGTCGTGATGTAGTCTTCATAATTTCCCTGTAAAACCGAATTGGTGTAAAAGCAGAACCCGTATTTGGTTTTGGTTTCGGGCATCACGAGAATCATCGGCATTATGATCTCCTGTGCAATCAGGGTATCGATCCACGCGGTGAACCCTTCCGGACGAAAATCGGCTATTTCATCCATTCCTGCCCAGGCTTCCGGCGAGATAAAAGTGCTGTCGGAAAGGGGCAGGCCATGCAGCAAATAAACTACCGGATACCGTTTTGCTCCGTTGGGGTCGTAGCCCGGAGGCGTGTACACCATGACTTTCCTGTCGACCGGGTCGTTAAAAGCATTGTCAACCAAAGCAGTGCTGTGGACAACGTACTCCTGCAAACTGCTTTTAAAATCGGGCAGGGGTTCCGACGGGTTGTCGTCTTTGCATCCCGCCCACATAAAGAGCGCAGTGAGCAGTGTAGCGAGCATTACAAATTTGTTCGACATAGTATTTGACCATTTAAAATGAATCCTGCGGAAAATATTTTCCGCCATTAAGCTGCCGAACTTTTAAGATAATGGCAATGAGCGCGATCAAGCGCCATTGTGATTTACGACAAACGCCCCGTTGTCACAGGGCAACGGGGCGTTCGTCACGCAGTGGCCGGGAAAATTCAGTTCCTCCCCCTCCGCACTTTCGTCGTCGTTTTTTTCTGTTGTACGTGACCTTTCGGGCCGGTGCGGGTCGTGGTGGTTCGTTTGGCTTTGACGTTGCCATTTTTGCCGCGCACGGTTGTGGAACTCGTGGTTTTTGTACCGCCGCGCGGGCCGTGTGATACCGTGCGGGTATGCACAACCGTGGAATGTGTGCGGCGCGGCGCATACACGGCGTGTGCGCGATGTACGCGGTGCACCGTCACTACATGGCAGTGCGCGCGATATGGCCGCACCCGGACGTGGTACCAGCCCCAGGGATGCGGGCGCCAGGGGCGCCACCAGGTTGGGTAAACCCGCCAGCGCCAGGGCGACACATAAGCGACGTAACCCGGGCGGTATACGAAGCGAACCGAAGGCCAGAGCCAGACGTTTACCACGATCCGGACGGGCTGATGGGTCAAGGCGGGGCCATGACGGCCCTCCTGGCTGCGTTCTTCTTCAAAGGGCTCCGCGATCAGCTGTTTGCCGTACACGGCCTCGTCGCCGATGATCTGGAGCGTGGCTTCCTCGGCGCCGGTTTTTTCGATCTCGATCACGGCTACGTCCTGCGATTCCGTCTCGCTGACAGGTACCTGCAACACGATGGCATGCACGTCGCCCGCCATGTTGTCGATCACGCGGATGTAGTCTATTTCGCCGTCTTCGTTGAGGTCGAGGTTGTTGACGGTGTTTTCTTCTGAATTGAGCAGTTTTTCAAAGTCTTCGGGCGACTGGGCCTTTTTGAACAGCTCCACCGCTGCTTCGAGGCTGAAGCCGTCGCCGGGCAGGCCGGTGCTGTCGGCAGTATCCTGAGCGAGGAGCGGAAGAGAAAACAGAGGGAAAAGAAGGACGCACAGAAGCGTCCGGACGTGGTTAGTTTTCATGGTCAAAGAATGATTGTTAAACGAATCAGCCGCGGCGACAGGGCTGTTAGAGCATGTTTGACCGGAAAAAAACAATCAGGTTTAACGGTCAGGCCGGAAATGAAGTTGCCGCCCTGAAAAAAAATCGCCCCGGCTTACAGAAAACCGGGGCGAGGGGGATGTTTCATAGTTTGTATTGAAAGAGAGACGGGTGTTATTCGTCGTCGTCAGCGCCATCGTCGCCGACACCGTTCAGTACGGCCTTGGCGGCGCCGGCTTTGGTTGCGGCGGCGCCGGCAGCGATTTTTTCCTTGATCTTCTTTTCGATCTCGACGGCCGTTTCCGGGTTGTCGAGCAGGAATTGTTTCGCAGCGTCGCGGCCCTGGGCGATTTTGGCGCCTTCGTAGCTGTACCATGCGCCGCTTTTTTGGATCACGTCGTACTGGCTGCCCAGGTCGACGATTTCGCCGGCTTTGGAGATGCCTTCGCCGAAGACAATCTCGAATTCTGCTATGCGGAAGGGCGGCGCCAGTTTGTTTTTCACAATTTTCACCTTCACCTGGTTACCGATGACGTTGCCGTCTTTGTCTTTGATGCCGCCGCCGGAGCGTCGGATGTCGAGACGGACAGAGGCGTAGAATTTGAGTGCGTTGCCGCCGGTGGTCGTCTCGGGGTTGCCGAACATGACGCCGATTTTTTCGCGCAGCTGGTTGATAAAGATGCAGCAGCAGCCGGTACGGCCGATGGCGGCAGTGAGTTTGCGCATGGCCTGGCTCATGAGGCGGGCCTGGAGGCCAACCTTGGAGTCGCCCATTTCGCCCTCGATCTCGGAACGGGGCACGAGTGCGGCCACGGAGTCGACCACAACGATATCGACAGCGCCGGAACGGATCAGGTTTTCAGCGATTTCGAGGGCCTGCTCGCCGTTGTCGGGTTGGGAGATAAGCAGATTGTTGACGTCGACGCCCAGTCCTTCGGCGTAGAAGCGGTCGAAAGCGTGCTCGGCATCGATGATGGCGGCGATACCGCCTTTTTTCTGGCATTCGGCTACTGCGTGGATGGCCAGTGTGGTTTTACCGGACGATTCCGGGCCGTAGATTTCGATGATACGGCCTTTGGGATAACCGCCGCAGCCGAGGGCCAGGTCAAGGCCCAGTGAGCCGGATGGAATGACCTCCACTTCGATGGCCTGGCGGTCGCCGAGGCGCATGATGGTGCCTTTGCCGTAGGTTTTATCAAGCCGGTCGATGGTGGCCTGTAGGGATTTAAGTTTATTTTCTCTTTCGTCTGCCATGTTTGAGGCTGTTGGTAAGTGGTAAAATTTGAAGACTCAAAGTTAAAACAAAAAGTTGTTTTGAAAATGTTTTTTAAAAAATTTTCAAGAAAAAAGTTTTAAAATGGCACTATTTGACGGCATAACCGCTGTGTTCGCGCAGGTATTCGGGGTGAAAGGCGATGACAATGTCTTTTTTTTCAATCCCGCTACCCGCCAGCATTTCGGCTAACACCATTTCAGTTTGATTTTGCTGTATCCAGATTTTTCCATCGGGAGCGATATCGATATGTATGAGTACTTGATAATAAAATTTACCACCTGACCATCCTACAGATACCAGCAGGAAGTGATTGTTTTTAACATCGACGACCGCCTGGTATGTAATTCCCTCACCGGGTGTACTATTCACCAGTTGTGCTTTCCCATCAATCAGTTGGGCCAGAAGTCTTTGATATTTATGGATTTTATTATTTAAAGTCCCCATCGCAGAACTGTTTTATCTATTGGATTGTACACGATTAGTCGAACATCATAAAAGTGTATCGAATTACGAATTCCTTGCCGGCTAAATTCAGACAAATATATGTCTTCCGGGACAGCCAGAAGCATTTTGCGATCGGGTTCAACCATGTCAAGCGCCAGCCTGTAATTCAGATACTGCCCCAGTATACCATGAAAAGCATGGGCAAATGAATCTTCAAAATAACTTTTGACTTCAACTGCTATTTTCAGGAAGCCTGACTCGGCAGCAATAACTTTTTCTGCGCCAAAGTCGAGTTCCCACTGCGGATCATATTTGCGCATCACGTACGGATCATGCGTGATGGCAAAACCTTCGTTGAGTAGAACATCTTGTACCGTACCGTGAAAAAAATCCTTCGCCATACCAGCGCCTTTCCCCAAAGATATACACGCGGTTTCCACACCATCCTCTGCGCCTGAAAATTTATTTCAAAAAACAGAGCCTGGTTTCATGACTTAAAAATCTGATTTTCAAGCATTTTTACAACTCTTTCCGGAGTCGCGCCACCGGGATATTCAGTTGTTCGCGGTACTTGGCCACAGTGCGCCGGGCGATGTTGTAGCCTTTTTTGAGGAGCAGCGACTTGAGTTTTTCGTCGGAGAGCGGGCGGCGTTTGTTTTCTTCGCCGATGAGGTCGGTGAGGATCTTTTTGACTTCGATGGTGGAGACTTCTTCGCCGTCCTGGGTCTGGAGGCTTTCGGAGAAAAACTCCTTGAGGCGTTTGGTGCCGAATTCGGTCTGGACGTATTTGGAATTGGCCACGCGCGAGACGGTGGAGATGTCGAGGCTGGTGGTATCGGCGATGTCTTTGAGGATCATCGGCCGTAGTTTCTTTTGGTCGCCGGTGAGGACGTATTCCTGTTGGTGGTCGAGTATGGCGCCCATCGTGAGCATCATGGTTTGCTGGCGCTGTTTGATGGCGTCGATAAACCATTTGGCGCTGTCGATCTTCTGTTTGATGAAGAGGATGGCTTCTTTTTCTTTTTTATTGGGGCGGCGGCCGTTGCGGCCCGAGTTGAAGGCGCGCAGCATTTCGCGGTAGTGGTCGTTGATGCGCAGGTCGGGGGCATTGCGGGCGTTGAGGGTGAGTTCGAGTTCGCCGTCGCGGTTGTGCACGAGGAAGTCGGGCACGACGTAGTTGAGGGCGCGGTCGCCGCGGGTAGCGAAGCCGCTGGCGGGTTTGGGGTTGAGTTTCAGGATTTCGTCGATAGCGACTTTGAGGTCGTCTTCATCGAGGTTGAGGGCCCGGCAAAGGCGGGTGTAGTGTTTTTTGGTGAATTCGTCGAAGTAGTCGTTGATGATGCGCTGCGCGATTTCGATGGCGAGGCGTTCTTCGTACGACACGCCGGATTCGGAACGGAGTTTGGCGCGGAGCTGGAGCAGGAGGCATTCCTGCAGGTCGCGTGCGCCGGTACCGGGAGGGTCGAACTGCTGAATTTTGGCCAGAATGTGTTCGATTTCGGATTCATCGGTGGAGATATTCTGGCTGAACAGCAGGTCGTCGACCATGGCCGTGGGGTCGCGGCGGAGGTAGCCGTCGTCGTCGATTGAGCCGATGACCTGCAGGGCGATGGCGTGTTCGCGTTCGTCTTTGAGCCGCAGGAGGCCGAGTTGTTGTTCGAGGTATTCGTGAAATGTGCTTTCAGAAATAATGGGTATGGTGCGCTCTTCTTCTTCGCCGCCGCGGTCTTCGCCGCGTGTTTTGTAGGTGCTGGGGTCGTCTTCGATAAAATCGCGGAGGTACTCATCCATCCCGAAGTCGTCGTCGCCATCGGGTTCGGAAAGGCTTGTACTATCGTCGTCGGCGTAGTCGTCGGCCGTATCTCGGTCGATTTCATCC
>JADZFP010000429.1 GCA_020849825.1 Saprospiraceae bacterium | reverse complement strand
CTCAAAGATGTGGGCTGGTTTGACAAAAACAGTGACCAGGAAACCAAACAGGTTGGGTTGAAATCGCCCAATCAACTCGGTTTGTACGATATGAGCGGAAACGTGTGGGAATGGTGTGAAGACGACTGGCACGACGACTACCGTGGAGCGCCAACAGATGGTGCGGCATGGTTTAGCATTAATAAAAGGGGGCTTGCTCGTGTCTATCGAGGTGGAGCATGGATATACAGCGAGCGCGGGTGCCGGATTGCAAATCGTCATGGTATGCCTGCTTATCGAAGTGATTATACAGGCTTTCGTCTCGTCCTCGCTCCACAACCCAAACCATAAAACAAAACCACCCACACCATGCCCAACCCGCACATCGAAACCCTCCCCACCCACGCCTTCCGCCTGCTCTTCATCGAAGGCGGCGCCTTCGACATGGGCAGCGCCGACGACGATCCGGAGGCATTCGACAGCGAAAAGCCACGTCACAGGGTTACTGTGCCCGATTTTTACATGGGCGAATACCCGGTGACCCAGGCCCTGTGGAAAGCGGTAATGAATGAAAATCTTTCCAACTTTGAAGGCGACGACCGCCCTGCGGAGAACGTTTCCTGGAACAGAGCCCAGGATTTTATCCGCCGCCTCAATGAAGCCACCAAAGCCACGCGCCCGCCCGGCCACCTGTACCGCCTGCCCACCGAGGCCGAATGGGAATACGCCGCCCGGGGCGGCAAATACCATACCGACAAGTACAAATACGCGGGCAGCGACCGGCTCAAAGATGTGGGTTGGTTTGGGGAAAACAGCGATCTGGAAACCAAACCGGTTGGGCAAAAAGACGCCAACCAACTCGGCCTGTACGATATGAGCGGCAACGTATGGGAATGGTGCGAAGACGACTGGCACGACAACTACAAGGGCGCCCCGACCGACGGCTCGGCCTGGATCGATACGCCGGAAAGGGGCACGGACCGCGTCAATCGCGGCGGTGGTTGGATCTTCCCCGCGCGCCATTGCCGGGTCGCGATTCGCGACGCCGGCAGGCCGGGCCTCCGCGACGACAATCTCGGCTTCCGCCTCGTCCTTGCCCCGCAGTCAGTTGGGCGTCGTCCGGCTTTCCTGTGAGCGGCCGCGGCCGGCGGCTGCGCGCGGCGGTACGGCGAGGGACGAGCCGTCCGCAGGGTGCAGCGCAGGGTGCGGCCCGGCGGGGGAGATTTCCGATATTCGATTGGAGCGATTGGCGAGGTACGATTGGGGCGGGATGGGAACGCGGATGACACGGATTGGAGCGGATTGGCGCGGATTTTTTGACCCGCTGCGCGGGGGGGTATTGGACAGGATTTACAGGATCAACAGGATTTTTTACTGGCAAGAAATGCTTTCCCCTTTCCCTTAAAAATCCTGTCTATCTTGTTCATCCTGTCTAAAAAAAATCCCGCGCAGCGGGAAAAAATCCGTGCCAATCCGCTCCAATCCGTGTCATCCGCGTTCCCATCCCGCCCCAATCGTACCTCGCCAATCGATCAAATCGGATATCGCAAATCTCTGCACTCGCGCCATGCCCAACACCCTCCTCATCTTCCTCAAACCCCCGCGCGCCGGCTACGTCAAAACCCGGCTGGCCCGCACGGTGGGCGACGACGAAGCCCTGCGCATCTATCGTTTCCTGCTCGACAAAACCCGGGCGGCCGTTTCGGGCGTCGCGGCCGCGCGGCAGTTGTGGTTTGCCGAGCCGCCCGGCGAATACGCCGAGTGGCCGGCGGAATTGTTCTCCCAATACCTGCAAACCGGCGCCGACCTGGGCGCGCGCATGGCCCACGCCTTCGAACAGGCCTTCGCCGACGGCGCCGAGCGCGCCGTGATCGTCGGCTCCGATTGCCCGCTGCTCGAAACCCGCCACATCGAGGAAGCGTTTGCCACACTGAGCGTATCTGACCTGAGCCTGGGACCTACGCCCGACGGAGGGTATTATCTGCTGGGTATGCGGCGGTTTTTGCCGGACTTGTTTCGCGAC
Source organism: Saprospiraceae bacterium (assembly GCA_020849825.1). Lineage (GTDB taxonomy): Bacteria > Bacteroidota > Bacteroidia > Chitinophagales > Saprospiraceae > M3007. The sequence continues at coordinate 5,177 of JADZFP010000429.1, read as the reverse complement.
ATCGCCTGGAGTACGCCGGCGGTTTTGCCCGCCACCCTCGATATCGCCGGCCGGCTGGGACTGAGCACGCATCTTTTGCCCGAATTGACGGATATTGATACCGAGGAAGACTGGAAAGTGTATTTATCAGATAACCAGCCCTTATAGGGTTTGGAACCCTATAAGGGTTGAGCTTATATTCGCGACATCATTTTCATCACTTAAATCGATTGCTTTCCCATGAAAAAATTCATCCTGCTCTTCGCCGCCACCCTGTCTATCCTGGCCGCCTGCACCAACGACAACTCCAGCGACGATCAGCAACTCACGCCTTCGCCCTTTGCCGGCACCTTCAACGGCCTGTACACCCTCACCAGCGTCGCACAGCCGCAGGGCAAACCGGCCTCGGTGGTCGTCACCGACAACCCCGACGGCTCACTCCAGTACGCCATCTCCGTCGACGGCCAAACCGCCAACCTGCAGGCCACCCTCAACGGTCAGAAAATCGTATTCGCCCAACAAACAGCCTTCGGCGCCACCCATTCCGGCTACGGCGAAATGCCCGCCACCGACCAACTCCACCTCGTCCTGAACAAATCCGCCGTGCCCGGCCAGGTCAGCGAACTGGAAGTGTACGAGTTTAACGGAAACCGCTAATCGGGTTTTGGGCGTTGGGGGTTGGGTTTTGGTAAAAGGGGTATTGCTGCTCTCGGGAACCTTGCGTGGCACAGATTTATTCCCGCCGATACACTATTCGAGAGCAGGAACCCCCCTTTTGCCAAAACCTAAAACCCAACACCTAAAACCCAACACCTAAAACCCAACTACCGGTAGAACATCCAGCGCCCGATTTCCTTGAACGTCACCTTTTTACCGTACATCAAAATACCCACGCGGTAGATGCGGCCGGCGATCCAGACGAACAGGATAGCCGTGGCAAACAGCAGGATGATCGACAGGGCGACCTGCCACCAGGGCGGATCGAAGGCCAGACGGCCGGGCATGACGATCGGGGAGAACAGCGGGAAGATGGAGGCGAAAACCGACAGCGAGCTGTTGGGCGAACGCATCACCACCGAGGTCATGATGATAAAAGCCAGAATAATGGGGATCATGATCGGGAACGTCAGCGACTGACCCTCGCCCATATCGTCGCCCACGGCGCTGCCGATGGCGGCAAACATGGAGGCATAGAGGAAATACCCGCCGATAAAGAACAGGATGGAGCTGATGATGATGTACCACCAGTTCTGTTTGCCCACCTCTTCCATGATCTGCGCAAACATGGCGTTGGCGTCGTTCGGATCGATGGCTGAGGCGCCCTCGGGCAATCCGGCCGTAGAGGAGGCCGCTGCATCGATGCCCATGAAACTTTGTACGGCAATGAAAATCAGGGCGTTGAGTATGGCCCAGATGATCATTTGCGTGGTGCCGACACCGGCCGAACCGATAATTTTGCCCAGCATCAGCTGAAAGGGTTTCACCGACGACATGATTACTTCCACGATCCGGTTGGTTTTTTCCTCCATCACGGAGCGCATGACGATGGAGCCGTAGATCAGCACCACCATGTACATGATGATGCCCAGAAAAAACGAAATGCCCACGGCGACGCCCGAGGTCAGGGCATTGCCCGCGTCGTCGGGTTTGTCGATGGGTTCGGGATCGAGGGAGACCTCTGTTTCGAGGTTTTCCAGCGCTTTCGGATCGAGGCCCGAGGCGGCGATTTTGTAGTCGCGGATGCGGGCGGCTACCCGGCGCTCGATGAGGTTGTTGACGTCGGGGCTGAGCCGGTCGTCGGAGAAGAAATAGATGGTTTGTTTTTTGACCGCCGTGCTCGACAACGCCGGCAGTTTGAGCACGCCGTCGTACTGTTTGTCGCGTACGGCCTGTTTGAGCGTTTCGAGGGTTTGCCCCGGCGCGGCTTTGGTGAATTGAACCCCTTGTTCGTCGGGGATGCCTTTGGTCAGGAAGCCGCCTTCGTCGAGCACGACGATGTGTTGTTTTTCACCGCCTTTATAGCCGATCATAAGGGCCTGGATGAGGAAAAACGCCCCGAAAGCCAGCGGCGTGAGCAGGGTGCCGAGCAGGAAGGCCCGGGAGCGGACGCGGGTGAGGTATTCGCGTTTGACGATGAGCCAGATCTTGTTCATGCTTCGGAAATTGGTGCGGTTTGGCCGGTTTCGGCGACCCGCCGGATAAAGATTTCGTTGAAAGTGGGCAGAATTTCGTTGAAAGAGCGCACGTGTACGCCCTTGCCGACGAGGTATTGCAGCACGTTGTTGCTTTCCTGTTCGTCGGAAAATTGCACGGTCGCCGTGCCGTTTTGCCGGCTGGCCAGTTGAAACCGTTCGGCAAAGTCGGCCGGCCAGTCGCCCGCGATCTCCACCCGGTACAGGTGTTGTTTGTACTGGTTTTTAATGTCCTGCACCTCGCCGTAGAGCACGTTTTTGCCCTGGTTGATGAGCACGATATGGTCGCACATTTCTTCCACCTGTTCCATGCGGTGGGTACTGAAAATGATGCTGGTGCCCTCGGCGTTGAGCTGCGCGATCTCGTCTTTGATCAGGTTGGTATTGATGGGGTCGAGGCCCGTAAACGGCTCGTCGAGGATGAGCAGGCGGGGTTTGTGCACGATTGTGGCGATAAACTGGATCTTCTGCTGCATCCCCTTGGAGAGTTCCTCGATCTTTTTGTTCCACCAGCTTTGTATCTCGAATTTGTCGAGCCAGTGGCCGATGGCCTTGCGGGCCTCGGCTTCCGGCAGGCCTTTGAGCTGGGCGAGGTAGAGCAGGTGTTCGCCCACCTTCATTTTTTTGTACAGGCCGCGTTCTTCGGGCATGTAGCCGATCTGTTCGGGCGAACGCTCGTCGAGCCGGCGGCCGTCGAGCAGAATGGCGCCTTCGTCGGGGGCGGTGATGGTCGTGATCATCCGGATCAGCGAGGTTTTACCCGCGCCGTTGGGGCCCAGCAGACCGAATACGCTACCGCGCGGGACCTCGAAGCTGACGTGATCGACCGCCGTATGTTTGTCGTAACGTTTGACGACGTTTTGGATAGATAGGATCATGAATGTGATTTGCGTTTCGTCTTTCGAATCAAAGCGGGGGAAAACTCGGAGATTTTACCCTAAGGCTCGGTTTTTTTCGGCCAAAATTGAAATTATACCGGCTGCGGGGACGTTTTTGTCCGACTGAAAACACGGGCTGTCCGACAAATCGCACACAGCCTCCCAACCAACGATCCTTTCCATGAAACAACTATTTTGCCTGTTCGCCGCCCTCCTGTTGCCCCTCGCCGCTAGCTTTGCCCAAGCAGCCGACTACGCCTCCGATTATTATCCCCGCATTCATTTTGCCGAAATGGCCATCCTGTCGGACGATTTCGACGGGGCCCTGCGCTCGTATCAGGCGGCTTTTAAGGCCGTCGACGGCGGCTTGGCCCGCGACTACCACAATGCCGCGCTCTGCGCCGTAAAGTCGGGTCAGCCCGCCTTTGCCCTTGTATTTTTTGAAAAAATGGCCCTTGCCGGCGTGACGATGGAGCACTTCAAACGCCCGTTTTTTGCTGCCGTACACCAAACGCCCGGCTGGCCGGCATTTGAAAAGGCATACCCGGCCCTGCACAGCCGGCATTTGGCCGAAACCGACCTCGAATACCGCCGCGAACTGAGCTACATGGCCGATCTCGATCAGGAATTCCGGCAAAAAGAGGGCTCCTATGCCGTGTATGGCGATACGATCCGGCACATCGACTCGCTCAACTTGCTGCGCTGGCAGCGGCTTTATGCGGCCAAAGGTTATCCTTCCGAACGCCTGATCGGCGCCGATTTCCCGGGCGAACCGGTGTATTCCATTTTCCTGCACCACCATGCGCAACATTTGTCCGACGGCGATAAATACGCGGGTTGGTCCGACCTGGGGCCGCAGATCGTCAAAGCTGCCCAAAACGGCCAGGTGGACCCCGTGGAGGCGGCCTACTGGCTTGAATTACAGAACGATCCCGCTTACCGCTACGGCGCTTTCGGCATCATCAACCTTCGCGTGGCCGGCAGCAGCAAAAACCGCTATTACCTCGATCTGCCGGCCGACCGCATTGCCGTCGACCGCCAAAGAGCCCTGATCGGACTAGAGCCGCTTGATGAATTTGAGGCCAAATGCAAATACAAACTGCAACATCCCGACACGCCGTTTCGGCTCAACAGCGGCAATACCATCAACGTCTTCGAACTGGGAAGCGAGCAGGAAGCGGAGGCATTCGGAAAGGTTTTGACAAAAATTGAGCTGGATTGATCGACGCCGACGCCGATCTTTACCGCATGAAAACCCTCGCCAATTTTATCAACGGCCAATACGTCGCCCCGCTCGAAGGGCGCTATCTCGACGACTTCAACCCTGCCACCGGCGAACTGTGCGCCCGTGTGCCCGACTCCGGCCCCGAAGACGTGGAAGCCGCCGTGCAGGCCGCGCAGGCCGCCTTCCCCGACTGGGCCGCCCTGCCGCCCGACCAGCGGCACGACATCCTGCGCGCCGTTTCCGACGGCATCAGCGCCAACCTCGACCGGCTGGCCGAGGCCGAAACCATCGACTCGGGCAAAACCCTGCACACTTCGCGCACGGTCGACATCCCGCGCGCGGCGCTGAATTTCAAGTTTTTCGCCACGGCGCTGCTGCATTTCGCCTCCGAGAGCCACCAGCAACCCGGCGCCCTGGGCTACACCCTGCGCCAGCCCCTGGGCGTGGTGGGCGGCATTTCGCCCTGGAACCTGCCGCTATACCTCTTTACCTGGAAAATTGCGCCTGCCCTCGCCGCGGGCAACTGCGTGGTAGCCAAACCCTCCGAAGTGACGCCCTACACGGCGTATTTGCTGGGGGAAATCTGCCAGCAGGCCGGTCTGCCCGCGGGCGTGCTCAACATCGTGCACGGCCTGGGCCCGCGCGCCGGCGAAGCCATCGTGCGGCACCCGCTGGTGAAAGCCGTGTCGTTTACGGGCAGCACCCGCGCCGGCGCCGAGATCGCGCGCATCGCCGCGCCCATGTTCAAAAAACTCTCGCTCGAACTGGGCGGCAAGAATCCCACGCTGGTCTTCGCCGATTGCGACCTGGAGCGGGCGCTCGACACGATCCCGCGCTCGGCCTTCTCCAACCAGGGCCAGATCTGCCTGTGCGGCTCGAGGATCCTCGTGGAGCGCGGCGTCT
>JADZFP010000428.1 GCA_020849825.1 Saprospiraceae bacterium | reverse complement strand
GGCTAAAAAAATAGCGCGGATGCTTTGGGGTTGCCGGGGCATCCGCGTTTTTTTGCCGCAAAACCATTGCGGGGCATACGACAACAATTCACGATCAATTATCAGCCCACGACTTCAGTCGTGGGTACTTGATCCCCGCCAATTCCCGGAATCCTTTCGACCTGCCATTCAAGGTCCCGATCTTCTTCCAGGCGCAATACCGGACAGGGAAGGCCATTCAACCATTCCAGTTCCTTGTCGCGGCTTCGCCAGCTATCGCCTGGGAGGTCGTAGTCGGCCGCCCAGCGCAGAAATTTTTCAAAAACAAGGTGCAAATCGCCGCCTTCCGCCAGGCGTTCGGGGCCATAACGCGCGGTTTCCCGCTTTCGGATACGCTCCAGGCGCAACGCGGCGGGCAGCCAGCAATACACGGCCAAATCGAACCGGGGAATAAAAACATCGCCCCAGCCGCACATCGATCCGGACAGGACCCATTGTTCGCCAGCTCTGTCGAGGTCGTGGCCCAACAGCTGCCGGCGGTGGTCCGGATTGCGTTTTCGTTTATACGGCAGTTCATCGCCGGTAAACCAGTAGTAATCGTCGGTATCAAAAAAAGGATACCCCAGGCGCGCGGCAAGCGTGCGACCCAGGGTGCTCACGCCCGAACCGGGCGCGCCAAACAAGTGAATACGTTGCGGAAAAACAGACATCAGTCGTCCCGCTTTCGGAAGCGGTAGGAGTAAAGGTCGGGGATATTTTCGTAGTAACCGTCGAGCACTACGCCGTTATAAGCGCTTTGGATGGCCGCTATGGCCTCCGCTGCATCGCTGACGCGGTTGCCATTGACGCTGGCGATCACAAAACCGGGCTGCATATTGGTGGCCGCAACGATGCTGCCGCGCCGTACGCTGACGACGATGGCACCCTGCGAACGGATGTTGCGTTTTTCATCGCGGCTCAAATCGCGCAATTCAAAACCCAGTTGCTGGTCGAGTTCGGTGCCCTGCACTTTGGCCACCCCGGTGGAATTGTTGCCGTCTTTGAGCAAAATATTGCTGCGCAATCTGCGGCCATTGCGCCAGTAATCGAGCGTCAGGCGGTCGCCGGGCCGGAAACGGCCGACAAACTCCTGCAATTCCGGCGTGCTGCGTATCCGGGTGTCGTTCAGCCCGATGATCACGTCGCCGATATTCAGCCCGGCATCGTGCGCTGCGCCGTTGGTGCTGACGCGCGTGACGTAAACGCCTTCGGCTGTCGGCAGCCCTATTTCACGGGCCCGCTCGCTGTCGAGGTCTTCGATGCCCACGCCCAGATAGGCGCGCTGCACGACGCCGAATTCGCGCAGGTCGCGGATGACTTTTTGCGTCAAATTGGAGGGCACGGCAAATGAATAACCCTCGTAACTGCCCGATTCGGTGATGATGGCCGTATTAATCCCGATCAGCTCGCCGGCGCTATTGACCAGGGCGCCGCCGGAATTGCCGGGATTGACCGCCGCATCGGTCTGCAGAAACGACTCGATGCTGCCACCGCCGCCGAGGATGTCGATGTTGCGGCCTTTGGCGCTGATAATACCCGCCGTGACGGTGCTGGACAGGTTGAAAGGGTTGCCCACGGCCAGCACCCATTCGCCCACCCGCACGGAATCGCTGTTGCCGAAAACCAGAAAGGGCAGGTTGCCTTCATCAATTTTCAGCAGGGAAATATCAGTGGAGGGATCGGAGCCCACAAGTTTGGCCATGTAAGTGCGCCGGTCGGCCAGCGTGACCTTGATCTCGCTGCTGTTGTCGACGACGTGGTGATTGGTGACGATGTAGCCGTCGGGCGTCACGATCACCCCGGAGCCGGAAGAGCCGGTTGGTGAAGCGCCCCACAAACCGCTTCGGCTTTGTTGTACGGCGCGAATATTCACGACCGCGGGCGTGGCCAGCTCGGCTGCAGTAATAAAATCTGTGGGCGCGGAAGAATAAAATCCGGCATTCAGGCGGGCATTAAACAGTTTGTCGACCAGACTGGCGTATTGCGCCTGGCCTTCTACGGATTGATTCCACAAAACAGCGTGCCGCGGCTCGAACTGGCGGTAGAGGAAAACGGCGAACACGGCGCTTACCAGGGAAACAAAGCAGAGGGCTGCATATCTTTTCATACGCACAACAGGATAATTTTGCGGTAAAATTTGGCAGGTCGTTTGAAAACGAAGCGAACCGTAATTTAGTTTGAAGGGACAATATCCCCGCCAAAAAGTTGACAAGAAACAGGCCCAAAAGCGCGTTAATGCATCAATTTACCATTTAATTAACCAAAAATGCAATTTTGGAAATACCAGGGCGCCGGAAATGATTTCATCATGGTCGACCAGCGTGAGCGCCAATGGCTGACCCGCGCCGATACCGACCGCGTCGCTTTCCTCTGCGATCGCCATTTCGGCGTCGGCGCCGACGGGCTTATCCTCTTGCAATTGCGCGAAGGTTTCGATTTTGAAATGATCTATTTCAACTCCGACGGCCGCGAAAGCACCATGTGCGGCAACGGAGGGCGCTGCATCGTCGCATTTGCCCATCAGCTGGGGATTATCCGCGATCAATGCCGCTTTTTGGCCATCGACGGCGAGCATGCGGCGCGCATCACCGAAACAACGCAGGCCTTGGCGCCCGGTGAAATTTGGGTGGAACTGCACATGCAGGACGTACGCCGCGTAGAAACCTCGGGCGAGGCTTACGTGTTGAACACCGGTTCGCCGCATTACGTGCGTTTTGCCGAGCGCCTCGAGCAACTCGATATGGTGCGGGAAGGCAGGGCTGTACGTTATTCCGAAGCTTTTGAAAAAGAAGGGATTAACGTCAATATTGCCGCGCCGCTACCCGAAGGTTTCGATATACGGACCTACGAACGCGGCGTCGAAGACGAAACGCTGGCTTGCGGCACCGGCATCACGGCGGCCGCCATTGCCTGGCACATCCGGCAAAACCTCCCGGCTCATGGGCAACGGGTGGAGGTATCGCCCATTCGCGCGCGCGGCGGTACGCTGTCGGTCAATTTTGTGGCCCGGCCCGACGGCAGTTTCAGCGACATCTGGCTGTGCGGCCCGGCCCGGCGTGTTTTTTCAGGAGAAATTTAAAAACCTTTCAATTCCACTATCGTGAGAATTTACCTGCTGTTGTTGTTTGTTCTTTCAGGAGGCAGCCTGTTTGCCCAGAATGAGGGCATGTTCCGTATCCCCACGGTTGAACTCACCCCTTCGGAGCGCATCGTTCAGGAACGGCAAATGCTCCGCCAGGCTTTTCTGTCGGGCGACGACCAGGGCGTCAACCGCCTGCTCGACACCCTGACGCTTGTGCTGGAAGATTCCGTGCTCGCGGCGACCTTTCCCGAAGAGCGCTGGTTGTTGTGGTACTGGACGGGCAATTACCCCCGCCTGTTTGCCGACGTTTTGGATTACAACCAGCGTTACCGCTTTGTTCAAAGCCAAAAGTTGCCGCCGCCGGCCGACAGCCTGATTCATTTGCTGGATGAAGTTTCGGCCGCCAGTGCGCACCTGTTGTATCAAAAAATCACCGCAGCGCACCTTAGCGCCGAAGAAACGGCTTTCGCCACACTACACCTCCAGTACCTGCTTACCCCTCGACCAACCGACCGGCAAGTGGAGGAGCAGGACGAAAACGTGGTCGCTTTTTTGGAAAAATTTCCCGCTTCCCCCTTCCGGTACTACTTGCGCAATTTTTTATACGGCCATACCAAAATGCTCAACAAAGGCGTCGATCTGGACATTATGCTCACCGTAGCGCGCCCCGACGGCCGCTACGGGGCGCATTTCCGCACGGCTGTCGGTTTTTCGTTCGGAATCGATTACTGGAAAAACCGCTGGCTGGTCGGCGGCCGTTTCGGCATGGGTTTTCAAAGCACCCGCATCGATTTTAAACTGGAACGCACCGACGTCGCCCGTGACTCCCTGGGCATACTCGGCTACCTCGGCGCCGAAACCGGCCTGATTGTGCTGAACAAAGGCAAAGTCAGGGTAACGCCCATGGCCAGCGGCGGTCTGGCGCTGTTGAGCATACCTGCCCGCCGGGAATTTGATTTTGCACAGCGCTATTCGTACCTCAATTTCTACGGCCAGGTCGGCCTCAACCTCGACTACCGAATCGGCCGGCGCAAAGACGCATACGAATGGTCGTCGGGGGCTACCGGTCAGGGCGGCATACGGGTAAGTCTGGGGTATCAGTGGATGTCGTTTGGCAACAAAGACCTCGCTTTGCAGGGAAATATGTTGTTTATCGGGGTCGGTTATACCTTTATGACCCGACACGCGTACCCATTATCTTACCAATAGTATCAGGATCAACACGAAAAAGATGCCCAATTCAGCAATATTCGACTGGTTTTCCGATTTGAGTCCCGCCTTTGCCGCCCGTGAATGCTGGCACGACGGCAGTTATCACCGCCAGGTCAGTTGTCAGGTCACGTATCGCTCCGACGCGCCTTTTGCCATAGCCTGCGGGGCGGCCCTGTTGGTCGAACACATCCGGCGCTTCCGGTTTTCTCCGGATGTCATACAGCGCCTGGGGCAGGTGAGCGATGCGCAGGGTCGGTCGGCTTTCGACGAAAGTTTCCTCAATCATTTGCAGCGCATGCGCCTGCAGGTCAACCTCTGGGCGCCCCCGGAAGGCACGCTGCTGTTGCCCGGCGAACCCCTGCTGATCGCCCGGGGACCCGAAGACCAGATTCGTTTGTTGCGCTCGGCTTTCCGCCTGTTGTTTTGGGAATCGACGCATTGGGCAACCCGTGCGGCACTGGAACGCTGGGTCAGCGGCGATCTGGTGGAAGAGGATACGCCGGCGGCGCCGTCTTTGCCCTTTCTCCCCCCAGGCTGGAAAAGCCGGGCTTTGTTTGTCGGCGGGGCGGGCATTGATGCCCTGCACCCTTCGGAAACAGCGCCGGAAGCCGGCGACTTTTGGCAGGAGGGCACCCAGCTGGTGCAGATCAGGCGGCTTTTCAAGGGCAGCCAGCCTTTGGGCGACGTGTGGCTCAGCCGCGAACAGGAAGAGGTGGCCAGTGTGAGCAAAACCACGGTTCATTTCCGCGACGAACACACCCACCGCGTCCGGACGATCCATTTTACCCGTTTTCAAAACCTTTATCAGCCTGTTTTGTCGAAAGGTCACCCGGTACTGGCAGCGCCCCGCCTGGGTTATTTCCGGCAACGAACCCTGAAGCAGATGGAAGCGTTTCACAAAGGTCATCTGGATGGATACGGAATGGGCTGGCTGGCCGTTTAATGGAGAATTATACCCGGAATCATATGGCAAACAACACAATCGAACTGCGAATTACTTTCAAAATCAGTCCCGAGCGACTGTACAATGCCTGGCTCGACAGCGCCGAACACAGCGAAATGACCGGAACCAGTTCGGTCGCCAGTGCGATCGCCGGCGCTGAATTCAAGGCCTGGGACGGCTATATATCGGGCAAAAACCTGGAACTGGTGGACGGGCGGAAAATCGTGCAATCGTGGCGCACCACCGATTTTCTGGAGGAAGACCCCGATTCGCGACTGGAAATCCGTTTCGACCCCGCGCCTGGCGGCTGTGTCCTGACCCTGATCCACAGCGACATCCCCGAGGGGCAGCCCGATTACGCGGAGGGCTGGCGGGAGTATTATTTCGAACCGATGAAGGCGTATTTTGAGCAGTGAAATATAAATAACTGATCTAATTACGCTGTAATTGTGGCTTCGGCAGCGTAGGGTTGGGAATTGTCCGCAATAAGGTTTTGGCAATACGTTGCCCAGTCGTATTGTGTAATTGTATCGGGGATTTCTGAGAGGTCTTCAGAAGACATATGACGAATAATCTTGGTTAAGTCTAATCGGCTAAGTACATCCTTTGTAATTGCCCTTTTACTATCCCAGAAGATGATAGAATTTAAAAACCATTGTACAGATTTTGAATTAAGAATTGCTTGTGTGATCAATGCATCTTTATGGTTTTCAAATCCGATAAAATAACAAGTGTCGTCAAGCATGACCGGCTTGCCATCTATTGGTAAAACCAAAGAAAATGTAGAGGTTTTATACATGCCAGAAATGGCAACTTTAAATGGTAAGAAGGAATAGTCGCCAATGCCGAAAATTGAAAATACAGGCTTATTTTTATAAATACTCGATTTTCGGTTTTCAAAATAAAGGGTGTTTTTCGACAAATAATTCCATGTTAATGGGAAGTCTGTTCTGATGTAGTTAGTGTCTTGTCCTGGTTTTTTTTGAGTGACAATAGTTACTTTTCTACTTTTTTCAATCGTCGAATGCTTTAAATCCGAACTTTTCAGGAGCGGAAAAACTAAGTCAGGTTCAAGGCTAGCCAGATCGCCGAATCCATTTGAATAAAAGCCATTTGAAGGTTCTAATTCCATGATGTTTGAGCAATCATGTTTCAGTCCTTGTCTCCAAACGAAGGGACATTGACCATCAAAAATTGAATATTTTTGGTAGTTGTCAATGTCCGAGACAAAGGCCCCGTTTGTCCAGCCAAAGCTTTTTAATTTCTTGTGTGTATAAAAGTCGTAATCCTGACAGTTGAAAGTGATTCTTTCTCCGAATTTAATCAAAAACAAAGAAGCATCAACTGATACGTTGAACTCCTTTTTGGCGTCAATTATATATCTTTTTATGTTGGAAATTTGATAATTATTTTGTTTTTGTTCATAAAGAATATTTTTAACCACGGCGTTCTTAATCAGGAAAGCCATTGCTCCGAGTGTTTGATGAAAACTATTTATTAGATTCAGGGAGATAAATTCTGCTATATCAAAGTTTCCTTTACCGGTTATGGCATCAAGCCCGGAGTGATTTTTGAAATTTGATTTGATGGGCAGGTTGTCTGACCCCATGGCTGATAAGTCGGAGTTGGTCACCCAAGGAGGGTTGCCGAGAATTAAAACATTTTCATTGACACTGATTAATTGTTTG
>JADZFP010000427.1 GCA_020849825.1 Saprospiraceae bacterium | reverse complement strand
GTGATTACTCGCCCCTCAAAAACGTACTCGACATCATGCCGATGGAAACGGATACCATCGAATTTGCTGCCACGGAAAGCGGCGACTGGTTTTTTCATTGCCATATCCTGTACCATATGATGAGCGGAATGGGCCGCATATTCAGTTATGAAAATTCTCCGCCCAACCCCGAGATCCCGAATCCCCGGCGGGCAATGCGCATGCTTTACCGTGATGACCGGGAGTTTCACCCGATGGCCCGAATCGGGCTGGAAAGCAATGGCAGTGACGGCGAGCTGATGTTTTCCAATACCCGCTGGCTGCTTCAGACCGAATGGCGGCTGGGTTGGCACGATCAACATGGCTGGGAAAGTGAAAGCCATTTCGGTCGCTATCTGGGCCGCAATCAGTTTTGGCTGCCGTATGTGGGCTGGGATTACCGCTATCGGAAAGGAGGAGAACTGGAACCCACTTTTTTCGGTCAGGACAACAGCAAAGACGAGCGCACCGTGTTTTGCGCGGGGCTGCGCTACACGCTGCCGATGTTTCTGCTCGCCGACATTCGGGTGGATCAATCCGGAAAATTCCGCTTCCAGCTCAGTCGTGAAGATGTGGCGCTGAGCAGCCGGCTGCGGCTGAATTTTATGGTGAATACCGACCGAGAGTACATGGCCGGCTTCCGCTACATTTTTACCAAATATTTTGCTCTTTCGACCCATTACGACAGCGATATGGGTTTCGGAGCGGGAATAACGCTCAGTTATTAACCATCAAAATTTTAAATCATCATGACTGACCAACATCACAACCATAGCATGCACCATAGCAGCCATACTGCACCTGAAGAAGCAATGAAAAACCAGGAGCATACGGCACATGAACAACATACCGGCCACGACCATACCCAAATGATTCGCGATTTCCTGCAGCGTTTCTGGATCAGCCTGATCCTGACGGCGCCGGTAGTGCTTATCTCACCCATGTTTCAGATGGCAGTCGGCTATCATTTTGATTTCTCCGGACGCGACTGGGTTTCTTTTGTTCTGGCTTCTGTTATTTTCTTTTACGGTGGAAAACCTTTTCTAATCGGGTTATGGAACGAATTACGACGCCGGGAGCCCGGAATGATGACCCTTATTGGTGTAGCCATCATTGTGGCCTGGGCCTACAGCACAAGCGTGGTGTTCGGCCTGATCCAGGGGATGGATTTCTACTGGGAGCTGGCCACCCTTATCACGATTATGCTCCTGGGGCACTGGCTGGAAATGCGCTCTGTTGCCGGCGCTTCGCGCGCTTTGGAATTGATGGTTAAAATGCTACCCGCAGAGGCGCATATGTACCATGGCGATATGTTGCATGATATGCGGGTGGATGAACTGAATATTGGCGATCTCGTCCTTGTAAAACCAGGTGAAAAAATTCCCGTGGATGGCACCGTAACCGAGGGCAGCAGCAGCGTGAACGAAAGCATGCTAACGGGCGAAAGCGTACCCGTGCTTAAAATCGCCGGAACCAGGGTCATAGCCGGAGCCATCAATGGTGAGGGAAGCCTTAAAATCCGGGTGGACAAGGCCGGCGCCGACAGCTACCTGCAAAAAGTAATTACCCTGGTACGTGAAGCACAGGCGGCCAAATCGCAAACCCAGCGCCTGGCCGACCGGGCAGCCCGCTGGCTTACCCTAATCGCTCTGAGCGCAGGATTGCTGACGCTTGGCATTTGGATGATTCAGGGCCAATCGCTGGCTTTCGCGCTCGAACGCATGGTTACGGTGATGGTCACTTCGTGTCCGCATGCCCTTGGTGTGGCCATTCCGCTGGTAGTGGCAATTTCGACAGCCATGAGTGCCCGGCACGGACTACTGATTCGGGACCGAACGGCTTTCGAGAATGCAAGGCGCATCACAGCGATTGTTTTTGACAAAACCGGCACGCTGACCGAAGGTAAATTCGGCGTTTCGCGGATCGGAGTGCTCAAACCGGGGTTTACAGAACAAGAATTGCTTGCTACAGCCGCCGCACTCGAGCAGGAAAGTCAGCACCCTATTGCTCAAGGCATAGTAGATGCGGCAAAAGCAGCGGGGCTTTCATTGCCGGCTGTCTCCCATTTCGCTTCATTGACCGGCAAAGGCGTTACGGGTGAAGTGTCGGGCCAAAAAATCAGCGTAGTCAGCCCTGGCTATTTGAAAGAAAAAAGTATTGCACTGCCGGCCAACTTGAACCATTTCGATACGGAAACAGTGGTTTTTTTGCTACAAAACGGAACCCTCGCGGGTTGGCTGGCCCTTTCCGATCAGATCCGTCCCGATGCCGGCCATGCCGTTCGGCAATTGAAAAACCAGGGCATTAAAGTCTTTATGGCCACAGGAGACAATGCCAGGGTTGGAGAAGCGGTGGCCCGAAAACTGGACCTGGACGGCTTCTTTGCAGAAGTGCTGCCGCACCAAAAAGTGGAAATTGTAAAAGATCTGCAAGCAAAAGGTGAGTATGTGGCTATGACCGGAGATGGTGTAAATGACGCCCCGGCCCTTGCACAAGCCGATGTGGGCATCGCCGTTGGCAGCGGCACCGATGTAGCGGCAGAAACTGCCGACATCATCCTAACCGATAGCCGGCCATCCGATGTGCTTGGCTTAATCAATTTCGGGAAAGCAACTTACCGTAAAATGGTCCAAAACCTGTTTTGGGCCACTGCCTACAACTTGGTTGCGATTCCACTGGCGGCCGGCGTTTTGTATCCTCAATTTGTACTTAGCCCTGCACTGGGCGCCGTACTAATGAGTGCCAGTACGGTTGTAGTGGCGTTGAATGCTCAAACGCTCAGGTTCACTAAAATTTTCAGATAGTGCAGTTGGCCTGAGAGCTCCTTCGGTAACGTGATCATAAATTTGATGGGGCGTACAATCAAATTTATGCATTTCCGGGGAGCTCTCTCTTTGGATTTACATGGCAAAAGTCGAACCTGAAAGGGAGATAACTTTCAGAGTAGTCAATTAGCGGTTGAAGTATTGAACGGTAAATTGTCAGCGTTAAACTTTTGTGCGAACGATATTTCGGTCTGCTGCATTCCTGTCATCGCTTGTAGTCAAATACCCCCAAAGATGAGTGCAGGACAGTACTTCTACCCCAAATTCCGTAATCAAGCAAAAAACAAAAAAGGCTAACAAGTTGAAAAACAACTCATTAGCCTTGGCGTCTGTGATCCCGATGGGACTCGAACCCATGACTCCTTGATTAAAAGTCAAGTGCTCTACCGACTGAGCTACGGGATCAGACCTGCTTTCTAAAAAAGCGCGGCAAAGATACGCGAGTTTGCAGCGAATCTGCAACAATCGCAAAAAGTTTTTCCAATAAAAATTTGGAAACACCCCTTTAAAACCCCGGTACGGCAAAATTTGTTTCTGCAAGCGCCGTAATTTTGCCCTCCCCAACAAACTATTTTTCCAAAAACGGGGTTTTGCCCCTACTTTCAGCTCACTTTCCGGCGGATTAAAAGCGTTCGGAATCCCGACACCCATTATTCCCACACCACTCATTCTCTTTACCATGGAAAGCATCCGCCAAAAACAAGTCGGCGAACTCATACGACGCTATTTCGGGATGCTGCTCACCGAAGAAGGCAGCAACATCTACGGCCGCGGAAAACTGGTCACCGTCACCAACGTCAAAATGACGCCCGACCTGCTCGTCGCCAAAATCTACATCAGCGTATACGGCACCGAAAACAAACAGGAAGTCATCCTCGAACTCGAAGACAACCACCAGCACCTCCGCCAGGCCCTGGCCGCCAAAATCGGCAAACAAATGCGCCGAATGCCCGACATCGAGTTCTTCCTCGACGATACCGTAGATGAAATGTACCGCGTACAAAACCTGCTCGACCGCGTACACGACGAAGACGAGAAAATGCACGAATGAAAATCGGTCTGTTTTTCGGCTCCTTCAACCCGATCCACGTGGGGCACCTCATCATCGCCAACCACATGGCCACCCGCACCGACCTCGACAAGGTGTGGCTGGTGGTGAGTCCGCACAACCCGCTGAAACCTAAAAAATCCCTCGCGCGCGACCACGACCGCCTGCACCTGGTCCGCCTGGGTATCGGCGACAACCCGCGCATCGAGGCCTCCAACGTGGAGTTTGGCCTGCCCAAACCCTCGTATACCATCGACACTTTGGCCTTTTTGAAGGAAAAATACCCCGACCGCGAATTCGCCCTCATCATGGGCGGCGACAACCTCGCCACGCTCGACCAGTGGAAAAACTACGAGCAATTGCTGGCCGGCTACGACATTTATGTGTACCGCCGCCCCGGCATCGAACCGGGCCCCTTCGCCAGCCACCCCCGCGTTCGCATTTGCGACGCACCGCTGCTCGACATCTCCGCTACCTACATCCGCGATTGCCTGCGCCAGGGTCAGTCGGTGCGTTATCTCGTGCCCGACGCCGTGTACGAGTACCTCGAATCGGGGAGTTTGTACAAAAGCTGACAAAACCGTCAGGCAACTTTTTTCTTCCGGGCAACGCCAAAGAGCCAGATTCACCAACCGGAACTTTCGACCATGCGGTTTTGCCTGTTTACTCTCCTGCTTTGCTGTTTCACTGCACCGAATTTTGCCCAGATCAGCCCGGATTTTCCGCCGCTGAAAATCGGCGAATGGCGCCAGCACCTGCCCTGGCAACGCGCCTTGTATGTGACCCAAAGCGACGCCAAAGTATATTTTGCAACCGAATGGGCCGTGGTGGAGATCGACAAGGCCGAACGCACGCCGCGTTTCCTGACCAAAGTGGAAGGCCTGAGCGACGTGGGTATGGGCGTCGTCCGGTTCAGCAAATCCGCCGATGCGCTGGTACTCGCATACAGCAACAGCAACCTCGACCTCTGGTATCCGGCGACGGGGGAGGTGGTCAACCTGCCTTTTATCCGCAAAAACACCAACATCACCGGCGACAAGAAAATTTACGACATGGCCTTCGAGGGCCGCAGCGCCTACCTGGCCTGCGGCTTCGGTATCCTCAAACTCAACCTCGAACGCGCCGAAGTGGAATACACCACGTTTACCGACGTGCCCGTGCGCTCCTTCGCCATTTACCAAAACTACCTCTATGCCGGTACCGAAGAAGGGCTCTACCGCCTGCCGGCCGACGACGAAAACCCCGCCGATTTCAGCCGCTGGCAACTCATGGGCGCCCTGCAAAACCTGCCCGCCGGCGCCACGGTGAATGCCCTGGCCGTCGCCAACAGCCAACGGTACATCGGCATCGATAAAACCCTGTACCGCTACGACGGCAGCCAGGCTTCGGCCATCGCCACCGACCAGGTGTACAGCGTTTTCTACCTGACCTCGGAAGGCGCCGGACTGGTTATCGGCTGGAAAAAAGACTTCGACGGCAAAGTGTCTTATCTGGATGCCGCCGGTTTCCAGTCGGATATCCACTGGACCTGCCAGGCCGGCAAACCCCTGTATGCCATCGAAGACGGCAACCGCAAATTCTGGCTGGCCGACGATACCGACGACTTCCGCTACTACGACGCCAACATCGATCAGTGCGACAAATTCGACTTCAACTCGCCCTACAACCACTACTGCGCCGAACTGGCCATTGCCCGCAACAAGGTGTACGTGGCTACGCGGGGACCGAGTTCGAACTTCTCCGCCCTATATTCCACCGACGGCCTGTATACCCTCGAAAACGGCTTCTGGAGTCGTTTTAACGGAGAAACACACCCCGAACTGACACCCTCCGATTGTCACCGCGACCTCTGGCGGGTGGCGCCCCACGCGGTCGAAGACAAATTTTACGTCGGCAGCTTTGTCGGCGGCCTGGTGGAAGTGACCAATGGCGGCACGGATACCAAGTGTTATACCCAGTATAACTCCATTTTGCAAAATGCCGGCGCCTCGGGCTCGACCCGGACGGCCATCAGCGGCATGGCTTTCGATAAAACGGGCAATCTCTGGATTTGCAACTACGACGCCACGGCGCCCATTGCCGTACTGAAAACCGACGGCACCCTGCGCAATTTTTCGGCTGCGCCGGTCAACAACCTCACCCAGGTGGTCGTCGACCAAAGCGGCTACAAATGGTTTGTCGTGGGCTTCAACGGCGGCGTATTGGTGTACGACAGCGGCGCCGACCTCGACAGCCCCTCCGACGACCGCTACCGCCTCATCACGACCTCCAACTCGGTGCTGCCGACCAACACCGTCAACTGCCTCGCCGTCGACCTCGACGGCGACGTGTGGGTGGGCACCCAACAGGGCACGGTGAGTTTTGAATGCGGCAGCAACGTGTTCGATCCGCAATGCAAAGGCTCGCGCCGGATCGTCAACGTCGACGGCTTCAACGGCTACCTGCTCGAAACGGAAGACGTGAAAAGTATCGCCGTCGACGGCGCCAACCGCAAATGGTTCGGCACCACCAACGGCATCTTCGTCCAGTCGCCCAGCGGCGAAACCCAGGAAGCGCGTTTTACGGCGACCAACAGCCCCTTGTTCGACAATGCGATCACCGACATCGCCATCAACCAAACCACCGGCGAAGCCTGGATCGGCACGGAAAAAGGCCTGATTTCGGTGCGCAGCGACGCCACGTCGGGCGGCACGGTTAACAGCGATATGCCCTATGCCTACCCCAATCCGGTGCGCCCCGACTACGATGGGCCCATCGCCATTTACGGACTGGCCCGCGACGCCAACGTCAAGATTACCGACATCGCCGGCAACCTCGTTTTTGAAGGAACGGCCCTGGGCGGCCAGGCGATCTGGAACGGCCGCGACTACCTGGGGCGCCGCGCAGCCTCCGGCGTTTACCTCATCTTTGCCACCAGCTCGGAGACATTCGACAGCCCCGACGCCGTAATTGCCAAAGTGGTCATTTTAAACTGAACATTAACACTTTGGAAGCAATAAGGGGTGTTAAGGATAAGTTTTAAGTGCACTTTTTTCAACCATATTTTTTCACGCAACCTTACAGCTTCGAGCTGCCTATGGAAGAACATTACACATATGAATCCACGCTGGTACAATTCCTGTACCGCGAAACCCCGGCCAGCGAAGCAGCAGCTACCGCAGAGTGGATCGATGAAGATCCGGAACTGCAGGCCCTGTACCTCGAATTGATGCTGGCCAAAAAACATCTCCCCAAAGTCCAATTCAACCCCTCACCGGCTGTACTCGATAATATCCTGCAATACAGCACAAAAACGGCTCTGGAGGCTCACCTGTAACAACAGCGTGACAACCGCCATCCCAACAGCCCTCGCCGTCACCACTGGCGAGGGTTTTTTATTTGGTGAGGATGCGAGGATGTGAGGATTCGAGGATTTGACAAAAGGGGTATTTCTGCTCTCAACTATTCACTAGCTGCTGAGAGCAGGAATACCTTTTTTCATCACCAATT
>JADZFP010000426.1 GCA_020849825.1 Saprospiraceae bacterium | reverse complement strand
CACCGGCAAACCCGCAACAAACAAGGTATCGTGCTGACCCGGCTGATACGGGAAGTAAAATTTGCCCGAAGCATCGGTCGTGGCGACCCAGCCGGAGGGGCGGGCTTCCACCACAACCTGTGACAGCGTCGGCTCTCCCGTATTGAAAGCGCCGTTGCCATCGAGGTCGTGGAATACCATACCGCGCACATAGGGTTTGATAAAGGAGCGGTTCCACTGACCGCCCCGATGCGTGCCGGCAAAGAGTTTTCCATTGGTAATCAGGAGACTGTACACGTTTCGATTGTGCAGCCCGTCGGTCAGCGGAAACCAGGTAGCGCCATCGTCGGGACTGGTATACACGCCGAGGTTTTGAAAAGCGGCAAAAGCGCCGGTATTGGTGCTGGCCGTAGCGTCGTTGAGCAAATAGCCCAGGTATCCGGGGAAGTCGGCAGGAAGCCAGGTAGCGCCTTTATCGGTGCTGTACAACACCAGGTTGCTGGCCCACAGGATGAGGTTGTTGCCGCTGCGGGTAAGGCGCGAGGGGGTCTGGACAAACGGAGCGCTGCTGCGGTATTCCCAGTTGTTGCCGCCGTCGGTGGAGTAGTAAAAATCACCGTTTTGCATCAGCAGGTACCATTCGCCGGCGCCCGGACTGAAATCGCAGATCGTGTTGCCCTGGCTGGCCGGCGCCGGCAGCAGAATATTTTCATAGGTACCGTCGACATTGTACTGTTGGATAGCCGTGAGGCCCTGCGAAAATACTTTCCAGTTGTAGCCGTCCAGTTTTGTGCCCGGGAAAGCGGCAGCCGTTGAAAGTTGCACCCATGAATCGCCGTTGTTGGCGGAGAAATACAGGCTTTTATTTTCCAGCACAAAAACCGAGGAAGCGCCCATCCATTGCATGTCGTTGAACTGGTGGCCGGTAAAGGGTGTCGGCAAAGCCGTCCAGCTTTGGCCGTTGTTCTGCGAGCGGTACAACGGTTGGCCGGGCGCGTCGGTGCCTGCGAAAACACAGTTTTCCAGACCATTGCGTTCCAGTTCGACGATAGAATACGCGCCGATACCCGGATTGATCGTCTGCCAGTTTTCTCCCTCGTCGTCGGAGCGGATCATATTGTCGCCCTGAGCGATGATGACGGGCCATTCGGGTATTTCTTCGATGACGTCGTACGCTTCGCCGGGGTCCCAGTAACCGCACAGAAGTTGCCAGTTTTGGCCCTCGTTGGTCGAATACCACCATTCAAAATTGGTGGCCAGGGTGAGGGTGTCGCCCAGTTTACCGAAGCGCAGGTAAATATCATTGAGCGAAAACGGGGTGTTAAAATTCTGCACCTGGCCGGTCAGGCGGTTTTTCCGCGTAAGGGTTTGTCCGCTGAGCGCCGCCCATACGTACGTATCGTCGGCATATACGGCTTTGATTTGCGAGCCGGTTTGTAAAACCTCGGCCCAGGAATCGCCCGCGTTCTCGGACAGCGCCACTTTGTACGCGCCGGGAGCCCCATAGGAGCGCACAATCAGCCCGTTGTTGTGGGCAAAATGTTGCGTCGGGGTTGAATAAGCGATAGAGCTGTCGGGCTCGATGCCAACCAGCAGGCCCCAGGACTCGTTGTTCACCACCACCCGGTCGCCGATCTGGAAGACCCGGGCGATATTGGAGCAACAATTGACCGGCAAAGGATAACGGGCGGTAATCCCCCAGGAGCCGCCTTTTTTCTCCAGGCGGTAAACGGTCATGTTGCCGTTGTTGCCACGATCACAGGTCAAAATCAACACATGGTCGGGACTAATGGCGTAGACGTCGTAAATGTCAGTGTTGGCAGGAAAAAACGTCGCCTGAATCCAGCTGTACCCGTCGACCGAATAGTACAAGCCGAAATTGTCATAGGTGCCGATCCAGAGTTGGTCGCCCACGCGTTCGAGGCCGCGTTTGAACCAAACCTGGGCCGAAGGACTGTTGCCGTATTGCCATTGGGCCTGTGCCGTCTGTAGGGCCAGAAAAAGGGTGAGTGCGGAGAATAAGCCTTTCATCATGTTTAACATTTTTTGTCGAGATACAGCCTCGCAAATCCATGCTGCCTGCACAGAATATGTTTTTACAAATGTCTAAAAATTCCAGCTGCGTCAGCCCGCGACAATAGCCCGTTTCATCCGGCGCCAAATTCCTTTTTTCTTTGTGGCAAACTTTCCGACATGACGAAACCCATCTTTACCACGCTGGTTATTATAACTGCACTGGTCACCAGCTTTGCACAGCAACCGGCCGCCCCGCAACTCGGCCCCGACGCCCCGGAATGGGCGCGTATGCTGATCGCTGAAAACCCCAATGTTTTTGACGTTCAAAAAGCCTACGCCGACTATTACCGCGAGCGGCCATTTGAAAAAAATTCTTACACTCAATTTTACAAACGCTGGATGCACTGGGCGCGCCCTTATGTTCAGGGCGACGGCTTCGTGCATGTGCCGAGCGTTAAAGAACATGAAGCGCACGAAGCGCAATTAAAAGCCCTTCGCAGCAACAGCCTTCGCAGCAGCGCCGAGGGCGTCTGGTCCTTTGCCGGGCCCAATCAAACCTACCACACCGACGGCGCCACCGTGGTCACCTGGCAAACGAATATCTATTCCGTCGATATCGCGCCCTCCAACCCCGATATCCTGTATGCCGGCGGCGAAACCGGCGGCGTATGGCGCACCGTCGACAAAGGGCAAAACTGGACGCTGCTGACCGTCGACGTGTCGCACGGCGGAATCGGGGCAGTCAAAATCCACCCCTCCAACCCCGATATCGCCTATGCCTGCACCGGCGGCAAAATCATCAAAACCACCAACGGCGGCGCCAGCTGGAGCACCGTTTACAGTGAAAACAACCTTTGGGTAAATGCCCTGGCAATTTCCACCGCCGACCCCAATATCGTGCTGGCCGCCGCCGACCAGGGCCTGCTCCGCACCGTCAACGGCGGAAGCAACTGGACCAAACTGTTTTCCAATACCACCTGGGACGTCGATTTCAAAGTCGGCGACCCCAACACCGTATACGCCATTCGCAAAAACGGCTCCGGGTCCGATTTTATCGTTTCCTCCAACGCCGGCGCGGCTTTCAGTCCGAGTAACTCGGGCTGGTACACACCCGGTTCGGGCATCACGGTCAGCGGCGCCCACATCGCCCTGTGCCCCTCCAATCCCACCAAACTGTACGCCTACCTGGCTGGCGACGGCGGCAACCTGGGCGGTTATATCGGCGTTTACAAAAGTACCAACGGCGGCCAGTCCTGGTCAAATACCAACCCGAGCAATGCCATCGGGCAACCCTATACCATCCCGACCCACACCAATCTGATGGACGCCAACGGGGTCGACTGGTTTTACCAGGGTTTCTACGACATGGCCATCATCGTCAATCCGAACAACGACAACCAACTGATCGCCGGCGGCTGCTCCTGGTTCAAAAGCACCGACGGCGGCCTCAACTATTCCACCAACTTCGCCCAAACCAGCGAAGCCCGCATGAACGGCATCAGCGGCGCCGACCTCTGGGGCTTCGACGGCGGCTGGAACGACGATATCCTCGTCGGCGGCCGTTACCACAACGGCAACATGGCCTGGCATGAATCCATGCCTTTCGGCAAATATTTCCGCATGGGCGGCGCCGAATCGCCCACGGGGTACGTCAACCCGGGCCCGGGGCGCAAAACCTATTTCTCCGACATCGGCAATTACAGCATCAATGGCGGCCTCACGGGCGGCGTCACCCAACTGTCCAGCCTCGCTGTTTATCCCAATGAAAGCTATGCCTACTACGCCAACTCCGAGGTCGAATATCACCCGCAATGCTGGAACATCCTGTACCTGGGCTACCTCAACGACCTGTGGAAAAGTGAAGACGGCGGCAATTCCTTTACCGTTCTGCATACGTTCCCCGGTACCGCCGACAACACGGTTTTCGACCTCGAAATTGCGCGCTCCAACCCGCAGGTTATGTACTGCTCGCAATGGGACGGCGCCGACGACGCCATCTGGCGCAGCGCCGACGGCGGCCAAACCTGGACCAAATGCACCGCCCTGCCTTGGCCCAACAACAACGACCGCGTCAAACTCGCCCTTAGCGACACCGACGCCAACGTGCTTTGGGCGGCCGTGACCTACGGCTCCAACGGCAAAAAGATCTACAAAACCACCAACGGCGGCCAGAGCTGGACCAACCTCACCACCGCCGCCCTCAACGGCATCCGCATCACCAATATCATGCCCCAGTACGGCACCGACGGCGGCGTGTATCTGGGTTGCGCAGGCGTCGTGTTTTATCGCAACAACAGCATGAACGACTGGGCCGCTTACACCGACGGCCTGCCTGTTTCTGCCGAAACCAACCGCCTGAAACCTTTCTACCGCGACGGCAAAATCCGCAACGGCTGCTGGGGCTTCGGCGTGTGGGAAGCGCCCTTGTTCGAGCCTTCCGCCACCATGCCGCTGGGTATGGCCGACAAACTCGAAAGCGGCTGCGCCCGCGATACCTTTTACTTTGACGATCACTCGGTCGTGCTGCACGACGGCGCGGGTTGGAACTGGGATTTCCCCGGAGCCGCCTACGTCAGCGGTGAAAATACCCGTACGCCAAAAGTCGTTTTCGGCACAGCCGGCGCATTTGAGGCGCACATGGCCATCAGCACGCCGGAAGGTATTTTCCGCGACACCCTCTTTCTGAACGTGGGCGACGGCTGCGACCGCGATAGCCTGCCCGGCCAGGCGCTTTCGCTCGACGGCTCAGGCGATTTCGCTCAGGCCAGTACGCCCATGAATTTGAATAAAAACACCGTCACCCTGACGGCCTGGATTCGCCCGAACGGAACGCAAACCGATTGGGCGGGTATCGTCTTTTGCCGCGGCGGCAGCACCACCTCCGGACTTAGCCTGCGCAGCAACAACGAACTGCGCTACCACTGGAACGACGGCGGCTACAACTTCGCCTCGGGCCTTACCGTGGGCGCCGGATGGTCGCACGTGGCCCTCGTCATCACGCCCTCCAACGCCACTTTATACGTCAATGGCAACCCGGCCGTGCACAACGCCGCCCAGGCTGTCGAGGCCTTCGACGCTCCGCTGACCATCGGCTACGACCCGAATTTCGGAACACGCTATTTCAAAGGGCTGATCGACGAAGTATGCGTATACGACCGCGCGCTTACCCAGGCGGAGATCCGCGAGCAAATGAACCTGACCCGCACCCATACTTCCATTGAAGGGCTGCGCGCCTACTACCAGTTCAACGAAGCCGGCGGTCGCGCCCTCGACCGCGCGGGCACCTACCACCTGGGCTTGTCGGGCGACGCCACCCGTGTTGTGAGCACCGTACCCGCGGGCCCCGGCGTGGCAGCCAGAAAAAGCGTCGTTTCCGGCAAACGGCACGGCTTCGACGGCACCGGCCTCACACTGTTGTTCGGTACGGGCGCCAGTCTGCCCAACGGCGAAGTAGTGGTCACCCGCATCAATCTGCGCCCCGACACCGTGCCGGTGGCCCCGGCCTATGCTTTGCCGAATTACTGGATTCTGCGCAACTACGGCAGCACGGTCAACTTTACCTCGCCGGCCCTGGTCGAATTCGATCAACTCGACGGTATTCCCGCCGACCTCTCACCCAACGCCTGCAAACTCTGGCGCCGGGTACCTGCCGCCGCCGACGGGTATAACTGGGCAAACATCGATTCGGCAGAAACAGTCGTGGCCGGCCAGAGCGGTTTAATGACTTTTGAGGGCAATCCCGGCGTCAACCGCAGCGGCCAGTATTGGTTGTCGGTGCCCGGCTGGTACGAAGCCCGCCCCGAGGTGGAGGCTGCCGACCGTAAAACAGTCACGAACGACCACCGGGTTACGATTCATCCGAATCCCGTGGCATCCGGTTCCTCCTTTACTGTTGAAACCAATCTGGAAGGGCAAGTCTGGTTCCGCCTGTTCGACGACAAAGGCCGCGCCATCCGGGTGCAGCGTTTTGAAGCACAAACAAGCGTTTCGACCGAAAACCTGCCGGCCGGCGCCTACACTTTCCGGATCGAAAACGGCCGGAAAATGCAGATTGGACAGGTGGTGGTTTATTAGGTGTTGGGTTTTGGGAGTTGGGAGTTGGGTTTTGGGTAAAAGGGTAGTTGCTGCTCTCGAATCTGGTTTTGGGTGTTGGGTTTTAGGTTTTGGGCAAAAGGGTTTTTTCTGCCCTCATGATATGCCTGTGGGGTTCGGGCAGAAATTAACCACGGCTCGCGCGAGGCTTAGCCTCGTGACATTATCCGAAAGCAGCAGCAACCCTTTTTGCCAAAAAAACAACTCCCAATACCCAAAACCAGATTCGAGAGCAGCAACTGCCCTTTTACCCAACACCTAAAACCCAAAACCCAACACCTAATTCATTTTGATATTGCCTCCGCCGGCAGTAATCGGCGGTTTGTACTGCCAGTTGAGCGTTTTGCCTTGCCCGAAGCCGCCGTCGCCGAACAGGAAGGTTTCCTGGGCGGAGGGCAGTTTGGGCCAGCCAAGTTTGTCGAGCGAATTGAACACCGTCCATTTTTTGTTGTCGGGCGCCTGTTTGAGCAGGTTAAGGTCGCTTTTCACTTTGTCGTGGCAGGCCGTGAAGATGGTAAAATCGATCACCGGCACGTAGGATTTGCCGCCGTTGTTGAGCGGGAGGCCACCGCCGGGGCCGCCTGATTTGGCGGCTGCGATTTCGGCGGCGCTGAGCGGGCCGTCGGGGCGAAGCAGCGATTCGTTGCCCGCCAGTCCGTTGCTTTGCCGCAGCATGGATTCGTACTGGGCAAAGTTCTGCATCCAGACAGCGTCCGTGTGGCCGTAGAAAATGCCCTCGGTTTTGCCTTCATAGGGGAATCCGGCCGGGCGGGTCACCTCCGAGAGGGGGATGAGCGATTTCAGGTAATTGCGCTCGCCCGTGGTGAGCTCGGGTGTGGCCGGCGCCGCGAAATCGCGGTAACGCTGCTTCATCGTGTACATCCACTCGCTTTGGTTGGGATTGTCGACAAAGGCAAAGCCGGTGATATCCCAGGTCCAGCCGTTGAAGGGCGCGCTTTGCTGGATATACAACTCGTATTGTTCGAAATTCTCCCCGCCGCTCATCAGCACGACCGGCACGTACATGTCGCTGCTGTTTTTGGCCGACTGGCCGCCGATGGGGTAACTGAGGTAGATCGGGTAGTGCAAATAGCCCACCTTGCTCACCTGATAACTTTCGACCTTTTGTTTCATGCTGGCGTACTTGCTCGTCCGGAAGGAATAACCCGTGTAAATGGTTTTTTCCGCGTTGGACTGCGTGTTTTTGCGCAGCAGTTTGAACTCGTACACTTTCGAGCCCGACATCGCTTCCGGCAGCGCGTACTGGATTCGGGTCGTGGAGCCGTTGCCCTGTTCAAAAATGGTGCAATCCTGGTTCCACACCTTGTTGGTGCCCAGTTCGGTGATGCGGGCGACCAGTTTCTCCTGGGTGGAGCCTTTCAGGTAAGTGAGATCGTATTTCATCACCAGAAATCCGTTGTACGGGTTGCCGTTGCTGTACTTGCGCATGGCGTAGCGCTGGTTGGGCAGCGGATAGGCGTCGAGTATGAGGTTGTTGGTGATTATTTCGGGCTGGTCGCCGGTTTTGAAACTGACGATGCGCTGCTCTGTTTTTTCCGGCACCCAGTTGCCATTGTCGAGGAAGAGGAATTTGGCGTTGACCTCCAGTTTGTACGATGCATTGGGTTTGAGGTTGGCTTCCGGTTTGACTACCACCTTGTTGCTGTAATTGCCCCACTCCGATTTGACGAGCGGCACTTCCTGGTTGTTGGCGTCGAGCAGGCGGGCCGAACATTCGAATTTATACGTGTCGTCGTAGCCTTTTACGGGGTTGAAAAAGTTGACCCACTCGTTGTTTTTGTAATAAAACTCCGCTCCTAAATCGGGCGCCAGCGGGTTGATGCCGGCAGCATTGTTGGCCGGCTTGGCGCTTTTGATCAATTTGGTGGTGGCAAAGGGATTGAGGTCGGTATCCACGCCACTCTGGCAGCGCTGGCCGCGTTCGAAAGAACCCTGGTAACTGCCGGCTTCGTGGCCGAGAATATCCAGGTACATGACCACGTCGCCGCGAATCCAGGTCGGGTTGGGCGCCTCTACCTGCAGGATGGCGGCGGCGGCCATTTCGACGATGGGGATACGCATAAACTTGCCTGAACCGTGCACGTATGCATACGCCTGGCCCTTCACGTACCAGCCACCCGAGAACCCGATCTCCTCGCCGTCGCAGGTGGCGTTGACGTCGGCCAGCAACACGTCGATGCAGGCCTCGGCCTGAAAATCGGCCGAAATGATGAAGAAATCGAAGCCGGCATTGAGCTGCAAACCGGCGCCCCAGGCAAATGCCAGCGATTGCGGCATGGCGACCTCGGCTGGCAGCGGCTGCTTGACGGGTACGTCCTTACCCGACTCGTTGAACATACTGACGATGTAGGTCGGCAAAGGCGGCAACCCGTCGGGCAAGTCGTTGCCGACCATGAAATAGGTCTGGAATTTGACGTTCAGCTTGACTACCGAGGCGTCGAAACCGATCTGGGCATGTAGGCGATTGGGATCGTCGAAGGGGTTGGCGCCGGGCGTCCAGTAACCCACCTTGACGTACCATTTCAGGCCATCCTCGGGCTGCACGTTGCCGTTGGCGTCTTTGTTCGGGAGTTTGAATTTAAAGGCAAGGCTACCGCCGCCCGTGATGACTTTGACGACGTTCAGATTGACCGTAAGCCCGCCGTAGAACGAACGGTTTTGCGGATTGACTTCGAGGAAACCGCCGGCGTACAGCATGGCGCCGTCGGGCTGACGGGCTTTGGTGGGGTTCTGCATGACGTAGAAGTTGCCTTCCAGGCGGATAAAATTGACGCTCAGGTTCTGGGCGTTGAATTCCATACTGAACTTGACGTCGCCGTTGAACGCCTGTTTGGTGCCGGCCATGCCGAACAATACGCTGGCGGAAAAGCCGGCCGTGCCCTTGCTCGGCGCATAGGTAGCCCCGGAGAAAGTCGGGGCGCCTTCCTTGCCGCCGGCCTTGGGTTTGTAGCCGTTGGGCGGCAAAACGGCATCGCTGCCGCTGCGGCTCATGTTCCACCAGGCGCCGCCGCCGAAGCCGTAGAACGCCGCCACGGTGCCCGGGATGGGCAGACCGGGGTTGGGCATGTCGATCATGGCGTCGAAATACCAGTATTTGTAATTGCCTTTGTTGAGCAGGGTACGGCCAAACTGGACGGTCACTTTCAGTCCCGCATTGAGGCCCGAAACCGAGGCGTCGACAGAACCCCGGAACCCGTTGCCATAGGTGTCGTCCTGGCTGAAAATTTCAATCTCGCCTTTGAGGCGCGCCACACTGAGGTCGGCGTCGATCTTGATTTTGCCCAGCGTGGCTTTATCGTAGGCAAAATATTTGCCCTGGTGCTTGGCCCAGATGGTGAATTCGGTACCGCCGCCGGCGCCCGACGACTGGTTGTTTTCGCCGCCGAACAGGGTAATACCCAGGCCGATGGTCAGGCCCACGCTTTTTCCGTCGCCCGATTTTTTGAATTCGAGCTTGCTCAGTTCCAGTTCGAAGGAATTGCCGAGTTTGGCCTGAATGCCGTTGAAATTGGCGAGTGCGACAAATTTCAGGTCGAACTTGGGCACGTAATTGGCCTGATCGCGACCGTCGATGGTGAGCGACTGAAATTCCAGGTCGGGGATGTTGAGGTTGCTCACGTTGCAGTTGGACGGCTGCTTGTCGGAGCCGATGCCGATTTTGCCGTGCAGCGTGGCATTGGCTTCAAATACGCCGTTTTTACGCGCCACGGTGATTGAGGAGTTCTCGTAAAGGCTGATTTTGGCCAGGAAAAGGTCGGCGTCGAGTTTGTCTTTGGTTTCGAGGGAAATGGTGATGTTGGCGCCGTTGGCATCGCCTTTGGAGACGGTAGCGTCGAATCCGAGTCTGGTTTTTTCGCCCAGCGGCAATTGAATCATGCCGCCGAAACCGCCGCCCGAAAGGGCGCTGGACTTGATCTGGAGATCGATTTGGTCGAGTTCGAAGCCCCAGCCGGCTACGGAACCCTTGGCCAGCGGGTCGCCCTGCACGGAGAAGGTGCCGGAGACGCCCAGTTTGTCGAGGCAAAAATCCTGCACATTCAGGTCGATACTGCCGCCGCCGTCTTTTTTAAAACCCTTGGGCATGCGCAGCGAGAGCTCGCTGACGTACAGGCCGATCCAGTCTTTTTTGCCTTTTTGGGCCGGAAAAGCCGACTCGAATGCGGCGTTATTGGCCATGGAGGAGAAGTCGAACACGGCGACGCCGGCGCTGATTACGAAGTCGGGCGCATCGGGTATGGCGAATTTGTGGTTGAATTCCAGCCCTTCGATCATCCAGTCGTGCGGGTCGGCGGTCTGAACGGTGAATCCGGCTTTTACCTTCACGTTCGCGTCCTGGATCACGTTGAAATTGTCGTCGATCGGCAGCGCGGCCTTGCGGTCGAGCACCACGGCGCCGTCGACCTGCAAGGCGTTGAAGCCGTCGCAGTCGAATTCCACGTAGGTTTTACTGGCGCCGCTGTTGAACTGGATACTCATTTTGTCGGACAGGGCGATCGACTTGTCTTTGGCCAGCGCAATTTTCACACCCGCCACCCCGAAGCCGTTGGGATGGATGGCGATGCCTTTTTGTGAAATATTCAGCCAGTCGGGGATGGCCGCCTGCGGGATGTCCATGGCCAGCACGGCGTTGAGGTAGGCTTCGGTGGGTTCGAACACCAGGCCCACGATGGCCAGGTTGCCGTCGCCGTTGTCGAAACCAAGCGGCAGGTCGGCCGGTACGCCGTCGGGCAAAAGCTGGGAGACGCGGCGGCTGTTTTTATCGATCTCGTTCATCAGGCCTTCGGCGTTGGGGATCGATTCGATGACGCCGTCGCGGGTTTTCGACATGGCGTCGTTCACGAGGTTTTGAGCGCCTACCTTGGCGGTGATTTTGCCGTTGTAAAAACGGTTGTCGGCGTTGATCTGGATATTGGTGAACTCAACTTTTACCCTGGTATTCAGGAAGTTGATCAGTATTTCACCCGTACCGGAGTAGCTGCTGCCGTTTTGGGTGAACACGGTGTTTTTCATGACAAAATGCCCCACTTTTACGTCGGTGCCGTTGGGCAGCCCGCTTTGGGGGGCGTTGTTCATCTGGCCGGTCCATTTGGTGGCCGACACGCAATCGCCGTTGGGCGGATCGGGCTCGTTGTTGCCTTCGCCGCCGGGGCCGCCGTTGTTCGGGTTGTTGGCGATATCGCCGGGGCCGCCGAAGCCGTTGCCCTGTTTTTTGTACCAGAATGTTGAAACCGGGCCTTTGCCGCCGTTTTTGAATAAAATTTTATTCAAGGGGTCGTAAGCCGTTACCCGCACGCCGTACTGATGACCCGCGGTTAGTTTGGGCATGGTCATGTCGTACGCGAAGGAGGGGGCCGTGAGGTTTTCTTTTTTGTAAAACGGCAACACGCCGGGCGTCTCGAAAGCGTCGTTCGGGTTGGCCAGGTTGGTCAGGGTCATATCGATCATCTCGATCCGGTAGCGGGTCATGCCGCCGATGCCGGCGGGTGTCCAGTTGAACAGGACGAACTGCGGGTTAATGGGTTCTACGTACGATTCGTGGGCGGGCGTGATGAGCACCGGCGGGTCGTAATGGGTAATAACGATAGTGGCGCAGCCGCTCATTTCCGACGACAGCGGCGCCCCGGTATTGTAGTCGTAGGCGCGGACGCAGATGGTGTACACGCCTTCGGGCATGGTTTCCGTCTGGAGCAGCCCCGACAGGGAAATGCCCTGGGTCGTCAGGTGCTGGTCGCTCAGGTTGGCGTTGAGCGCGGAAAGCTGGCTGCCCGTGAGCACGCGGGTTTGCTGGGCGCCGAGCAGCACGGGGGCCGTGGGCTGGTAACCGGGTTTCACCTGAATGCTGATGCCCTGATCGCTGGTGATGGAGGAAATCAGCTTTACCTGTGCCGGGGTGGAGCCCAGGTTGGTGAGGTTGATGATCGTCTGGCCTTTGAACTGGACCATGTCGGCGACGTAGACCGGATAAGGCGGCGCCACGGTGAGGGCTACCTGTACGGTATTGGTCGATTGCGCAGCAGCCGAACAGGCCAGGAGGAGCAAAAGGCTGACGATTGCGGTTAGTTTTGACCAAAAGAAAGTTCGCATTGGTTGAGGAATTTGCGAAGTGAGACAAATGAAATCGGGCAGGGGCAAACAGGGCATCCCGGTTAAACAACATGGATATGGCCTGTTTTTTGGGCAAAATTCCAGGCATCGAAGCCGCCGAATGTTTCAGATATTTGCAAAAAGTGTAAAAAAGGATAAAAACCATGGCCGCTCAACAACGCATCCTGATGGTCGACGACGATCGCACGTTCAGTACCCTGACGCAGGAGT
>JADZFP010000425.1 GCA_020849825.1 Saprospiraceae bacterium | reverse complement strand
TGTTGCAGTCAAACAAACTGGGCGACACGGTGATTGATTTTATTCCACAGTTATCATAGGAACCGTTATTGACCAATGCAGCATCGAGCAATGCTACGCCAAGAACAGGATCAAGCGACAGCGGAATCGGGTTCATCGGATTGACGCATTGAGCGACGGGCGGCTGGTTTTCGTCGACCGTAAAAGTGTAGTCTACAAAAATACTGTTCATCGCATTGTCGGTCCAGCGGTAACGGATTACCGTCGTGCCCGCCGGGAAATTAACATCGATGGTGCCGCCACCCATGGGCGGGAAAGGCGCCTCTGCGATGAGAACGTCAAGATCAGGGCCGGAGACAACGGTTTCTGTGAGTGTAACAGGGCCACAATCGGCAACCGAGCCCATCGAAGGACGGGTAAAGGTGATTTCGCGGAAGCAGTTGTTGGCCAGTACGGGGAAGTTAAAGTTCTGCCCGCTGGGATTGGGCGTCACTACGGGAGCGACATTGTCTTTCACCATGACGGTGAACGTAGCGCTTGAAGTCAGACCGTTGATATCGGTAGCCGTATAGGTTACCGTAGAAGTACCAAGGTTGAACAACTGGGTAATAGACGCGCCTTGCGTCACAGCGGCCAGGGCGACGGTTGTCGCGCCACTGATGGCCATTTGCAGCGTATTAGGACCGGCGCAGTTGTCGGTGATGGTCGGGTGGTTCCAGGTAAAGGAGCCATCGCAAAGATCGAGCGGAGTAGCGCCGCCGGTAGAAGTGCCGATATTGGACTGGTTGGCCGGCACGCCGTTTATAACGGGGTTCTGGTTGTCGTTGACAGTGACGTTAAAAGCGCAATTGGCCGAAAGGCTCGCGCCATCGGTTACGGTGTAAGTGACGTTGGTAACACCTTCGGGGAATTCAACGCTGCTGGCCAGGCCAGCGCCGGAAGCCGGAATGGCGCCGGGCGCCATCCAGGTGATCGTTGTAGACCCGCAGTTGTCGCTCACAGCGACCGGATTGGGAAGGGCGGCAAGGGTTTTGGAGCACACACCCGGGTCGGTATTCAATACCTGATTGGCCGGGCAGGTGATGCTCGGCGCCTGGTTGTCGTTTACCTGAACTGTAAAAGTGCAGGTGCGGGTATTATTGGAAGCGTCGGAGGCGACGTAAGTTACCGTGGTAAGCCCCACGTTAAAGTTTGTGCCGCTTGCACTGTTAATTCCGGTATTGGGACTGGCGGCCGTAGTGGCGCCGCTGGCCGACCAGGTCTGGGTCGTTACCGCACAGTTGTCGGTGGCTGTCGGCGCAAGGCCGGCTACTGTAGCCGAACAAAGACCTGCGCCGGCATTCACCACCGGGGAGGCAGGACAGGTAATATTCGGTTTGATATTGTCAGTGATAGTAATAATCAAAGTGCGCGAATTGGCGCTGGGGCCACTGGCGCCGTTGACCCGTACGTAACGGGTAATCGGGCTTGCCGTAATATCGGCGCAGGTAAAGTTGACCGGCAGATTTGTCAGGCCGCCGGAGAAGTTGGCGACGTTCGATAACTCGTAAACGCAGCCGCCATTGATGGAAAAGCCAAAAACGCTCATTACAGCCGCATCGAGCGTGACCGTGCCGCCGGAATTGACAAACAGGTTGATTGGCACCGGTTGATTGGCCGGCAAAGGAGCCGTGACAAAGTCACCGCATTGCCCGTTGGCCCGGTAACCCGCGGTCAGCAGCAGGCAAAACGCCGCTACCGCCACCGCCCAACGGCGTGGTGTTGTTGAAGTGTTCATGGTCAACAAATTTGATGATGGGAAAAAAGTAGTGGAGAGATGTCTGAAGAAGGGTGTTAGTCTCTTCATCAAGCGATCGGTTTGGAATGAAAAAATGTTGTTTTACGCAGATTCCGCCAGTGGTGCATGTGCTGCATCATATATATATATCGGGAAACCGGCCAGAAGTTGGAACCAACCGCAAGGACGATGGATTAAAGGATTGTAAAAACGCCGCAAGTTTAAGGCGAAAAGTGGGAACCATTCAAATATTTTTGGGTTCGTTAGTGATCGTGCCAGCATACGCCAAAAACCGTACCAATTTTAGGGTACACCCTCCGCTTGCTCCGTATTTCTGCCGTTTTCTGCCGTTGCGTTCACATTTTACGCAAAAAGTCTTTGCGAGTCACAGGCATTCCCTACCTTTGGCAAGGTATTTGAACAAATTATTTTTAATCCTAAAATTTTCCTCGCCTTTTGCGCTTCTTTCGTCGACACCGGTCAAGGTGTTGCAATCCCCCTCCCCCTTATTCAGCAATATTCCTTTATGCCAATTGCTGTTATCACTTCCGAAGTGCTTTCCGGAACGTGGCCCTAACTATTTGTTTATCCCTAATCCAGCATTCCTTTTTGTTAACCGATTAATTCATTCCACATGAACGCAAGTTTACCGCAAAACCAGGCCTTCCGCCCCGGCTGGCTAAAATCCTGTACCCTGGCGCTGACCACCCTTTTGGTCGCAGGGTTGTCATGGAGCGCCGAGGCACAAACCACGCTTTACAACTACACAAATGCCACAAGCGGGTCGCCCGCTTCCGTGGCCGCAGGGCTAGCCGGCACCAACCTCTCGAGAGGCGCCGGTGTCGACACGACGATCAATTGCGCCGCCAACCAGGGATTTGGCTCCGATGGCTGGCCGACGACCAATACGTTTGATGTGGACATGTTTAATGGAAGCGGTGATTATATCGAATTCACCCTCGACCCGAATGTCGGTAGTACTTTGCTGATCTCTGGCTTTACTGCCAACTCCCGCCGGGAAAATCCCAGCGGCACCAACAACGACGGCCCCGCCTCGCTGCGATACGCCTACAGCAAAACCGGGGCGCCCGGCAGCTGGACGTTCGTCAATCCGGGCAACCCTCAGGCCAGCAGTACCTGCGGAAGTCTCGGGGTTACACGTGTCTGGACATCCTTTCCGAGCGTATCGGTTTCAGGTTCCGAAACAATCACTTTCCGGATATACGGCCTGTCGAGCGGCGCCAATATGACCGGCGATTTGTTTTTGCGCAATATCGCGGTCAGCGGTTATGTATGTACCTCCACTCCCACCGCCAGCCTCACCCCAGTGAGCTTTTGCGAAGGAACAGATGCTTACGACATTCCCGTGGCATCCAGTACTGCCGACATCACCAGCTACTCGCTTAGCTTTTCACCCGCGGGCATCCCCAGCGTAAGCGGCACCCTGCCCTCTCCGGGTGCATTGCCCTCTGTCCTGACTATTGCAGCAGATATGGCCGGCGACGGCGTTTATTCAGGTACGCTGACGCTGACGAATGCCTGCGGTAGCAATACTGTTATTTACTTTCCCGATCTCGTTACAATCAACCCACTTCCGGTAGTCAACATTACAATTGCGGAAGAATCGGGTGTGGCTGATGACGACGGCACTGTTTGTCCGGGCGATGAAGCCACGATTACAGCCAGCGGTGGCGGCACCTATCTTTGGAGCACCAGCGAAACTACGGCGTCTGTAACCGTTTCGCCGGCGACTAACACTATCTACGACGTCACCGTTACCAACCTTGGCTGCGAGCAAACAGCTTCCGCTACGATTTTGGTGACTGCCCCGGAAACGGCCGATGCTGGCCCCGACCAATCGACTTGTATAAACGGAACGGTACTGCTGGCCGGCTCGTTCGGCGGCACGGCTACCGGCGCTTCCTGGTCGGACAATGGAGCGGGCGGCTCGTTTCTGCCCAATGCCAGTACCTTGAATGCATACTACATACCCCCTGTAAACAATACCGATCCTATTACCCTTACGCTAAGCACCGACGGCCCTTGTCCGGTCAGCGATGAGGTTATCATCAGTTATGACGCCGAGCCTGCAATGACCTTGTCGGCGAATGCGTCATCTTCTACGGCAACCTGCAATGATCAGGTTACGGTAACCATAGAAGTAGAGGAAGGATACAACGACCTCAGCTCGCTGCAATTCAGCATAAACTGGAATGCCTCGGCATTCAGTTTGGTCAGTCACTCGGCAACAGCGGTAGGCGGGAGCACACCCTCGACTTCAACACCAGGAATGGGCGTATTGACCTATTCCTGGTTTGATATGATGGGCGACTTTGGAGAAGATCTGCCGGATGGTACTGTTTTATTGACCATGACGTTTGATATCCTCAATGCTTCCGGTCTTGAAAGTATTGACATTGCCAATTCGCCTACTATAATAGAAGGTGTAACCTGGCAACAATGCGAGTTGGATATTACACTCAATAATGACGCCGATATTAATTTAGAGCCCATCACTATCGGCCTCTCTATCGAAGAAGAGTCTGGCATCGCAGACAATGATGGAAATATCTGCGCAGGTGACGATGTGACGCTCACTGCCAGTGGCGGCGTTTCCTACGAGTGGAGCCCGGGCGGCGAGACGACAGAAAGCATAACGGTCAGCCCGACCAGTTCGACTACTTATACCGTAACCGTGACAGACAGCAATGGCTGCACCAATTCTGCTACGGCCGAAATCCGGGTAAATCCATTACCCATGGCTGCAGTTACGGTCGATCTCAATGAAATTTGTATCGGCGGCGCTATTGAGATCACCTTCTATGAAGGCGTCTATCCGGACGGCACGGAATTCATTCTTTCGGCCAATATTGAAGACGCCAACGGTCCGAACCCCAACAATCCGATTTCCTATTCGGAAGTCATCGACACAGACCACATCGACTGGACCGAGGGCTTCGACTTTTCCGGCGACCTCAGCGTCAGCGATATTACGGTGACCAATCCGGCCACCGGATGCTCAAGTGTTGTCGACGGATTCGAGGTGGATGTGCTTGACGCGCCGGTATTGTCCTTTACCGCACAGGCCGACGGCGACGATCCGCAAAGCGGCGGCAGCAACGGCCCGACCACGGTCACACTTGAATTTTGTGAAGGTGACTTTTTCTCCTTTACTGCTTATAATGTAAACGATCCGCGAGTGGGTGTCTTGGAAGAACTGGACGGCACGGGCAACGTAACCGCTGGCGGTCCGCCGGCAGTTGTTGTACCCCGTCCTCAAACCGACATTACCCCGGCTTCGGTCGACGGATTTTTCAACGGCGGTCCTTATGGCCCCTACGGTCTTGAAAGCGGCACCTATGGCCAGTTTGTTCAAACGTTCACGCCTTATCTTGATATAGACGGCGTACCCGGTTACAGCGCGGGCGATTGCCTGGGCGAAACGGTCACCCTGGTTTACAACGTACATGCCAATCCTACCCCATCGATTGACGTGACCGAAACATCGGGGGGTGCCGATGACGATAGTGCAATATGCCTCGGCGCCTCTGTTACGCTGACTGCCTCGGGCGGCAACACCTACCTGTGGAGCACGATGGCAACAACAGCTTCCATTACGGTCAGTCCTACAACTACGACAACTTATACAGTAACGGTAACCAACGCCGACGGCTGTTTGGCATCTGTTACACAAATTATCACAGTAAACGGTTTGCCCACGGTCGGAATCATGCCTTCGAGTATCACCATCTGTTCCGGAAGTGAAACCGAACTGACGGCGACCGCGGGCGGCAGTTCTTATCTGTGGAGCACGATGGAATCGACCGCCAGTATTTCTGTTACGCCAACAACGAACACCACTTATACGGTTACCCTGACGGACAACAACGGCTGCACGAACACGGCTACTTCGGAAGTCAATATTGCTCCGGATCCGCTGACCGACGTAACCGTTGATCCAGATCCGATTTGTGCAGGCTCCACGGCTGTTTTGACGGCAAACGGCGCCATGCCCGATGCTACTTTTACCTGGTACGACGCTCCGACAGGCGGCAACGTGGTCGGCACGGGCAATCCTTTTACGACGGATCCTTTGTACGTCACCACCGAGTTTTGTGTTGAACAAACAGTTGTTATTTCTGCGGAGGGAACGATGACCTTCGATTTTACCGGCGGCATGCAAACCTTTACGGTGCCGGATGGTATCACGTCCATCGAAATCCAAGCCTATGGCGCCCAGGGCGGCAATGGAAACGGAGGAAGCGGTGGCGCAGTAGGCGGCACAGGCGGACTGGGTGGCCTGGTACAAGGCACTCTGGCTGTAACCCCCGGACAAGTATTGAATCTTTTTGTCGGCGGCGCCGGTATGGGCCCTGTCGGCGGTTATAACGGTGGCGCCAACGGCGGCACGCAAGACTCCGGCGGTGGCGGCGGCGCAACCGATATCCGGATTGGCGGCACGGCCGATTCCGACCGGGTGCTGACTGCCGGCGGCGGTGGCGGTGGCGGTCGTGGCGGATGCCATGAGGGTGGTTTAACCGGCGGCAACGGTGGAAATGGCGGCAATGGCGGTGGCGGTATCGGCGCCGACGGTGCTGATACGCCTACATCCGGCGGCGTAGCCGGCGGTGGCAAAGGCGGCAACTTCAGCAACGTTCAGGGCGCATTTGGCGCAGCCGGCCTCGGTTGCGCTGGTTTCCTGGGCAACCCCGGCTCGGCGACCGCAACTTCGATTGGCGGCGTAGGCGGCGGCGGACAGGCTTGCTGCTGCTTTAGCGGCGGATTTACAACTCCCGGCGGCGGTGGCGGCGGCGGCGGCCATATCGGCGGCGGCGGCGCAGGTGGCGGCTCGGCAGGTACTACCGGCTGCTCCGGCAACAGCAAAGGCGCTGGCGGCGGCGGTGGCGGCGGCTCTTCCTACACCGGTAGTCTTTCCGATGCCGTTGCGATGAACGGCGTTCGCTCCGGAAACGGTCAAATCATCATTACTTACGGCCTGACCTGTACTTCTCCCCGCGTCTGCGGCACGGTAAACGTCACCCCGCTCCCGATGGCCACTATCGCGGTGACCGAAACTTCGGGCGCTGCTGACGACGGCACGATCTGCGCCGGCGCTTCGGTCACGCTGACGGCTTCGGGCGGCGAAACCTACCTGTGGAGCACGATGGCAACAACAGCCTCCATTACGGTCAGCCCAACTACTACAACAACTTATACGGTAACGGTTACGGACAATGACTGCTCAACTTCGATCAGCTCGGTAATCAACGTTACCCCCATGCCCTCGCTCAACGCTACGCTCAATGGCGTGTCTGTCAGCAACAACAACGACGGACAGGACGATACCGGCGCTTTTGCCATTTGCAACGGAAGCAATATTACTTTTGATGCTTTCGCAGATGCAAACGGCGCATCCGGCAATATCAAAGCCTACCAAACCGTCAGCCTGAGCAATGTCAGCCTGTCGTTCTGCAACAACTGTGCGGCGCTCGTAACGGCCTTCCCGGGTGTCAACGGTGCTGCCACTTTGGTCAACCCGGCCCTGCCCGGCACGGTAACGCTTAGCTTCCGGGTATTCAACGACCTGAACAACAACAACGCTATCGATGCCGACGAGTGCCCGAACGATTGGGTCGTCTATACGATTACGGTCAATCCGATCCCCGTTCCGGCGATCGCGGTGACTGAAAATTCCGGCACGACGCCCAACGACGGCGCTATTTGCGAAGGCGCTTCGGCGACCCTGACAGCTTCCGGTGGAGACACCTATCTGTGGAGCCCCGGCGGCGCAACGACTTCCTCGATTACGGTTAGCCCGACCAGCACCACTACCTACACGGTGACCGTCACGAGCAACAATTGCTCCACTTCCACCAGTTCTGTCATTACGGTAAATCCGTTGCCCGCGGTCAGCCTGGTACTCGACCCGAACGAAGCCTGCGTTACCGACGACGGCTTCGCTCTCGACGGCGGCATACCCACCGGCGGCACGTACAGCGGCGCAGGAATCATGACCAGCCCGACTTTCGAACCGGCCGGTGCGCAAGCAGGCGTTCATACGATCACCTATACCTACACCGACGCCAATGGCTGCGTGAACACTGCAACAGACGACATTACTGTTTATGAACTGTTGATCAACAGTTACGCACCCGCCAGTCAGGCCCAAACGATTTGCGACGGCGAAAACACCAGTTTCCGTGTCAATTTCACCAGCACGCCGGATGTAACGGTCAGCGCGACCTGGCAAATCTGGGACGGCGACTCCTGGGAACCGCTTACCATCGCTGCGCCCTACTCGACGACGCTGAACAACACCCAGAATTTTGCCCGCCTGAATATCACGGCGGCATCGTATCTGTTGAGTGGCGCACAATACCGTGTCGTACTGAAC
Source organism: Saprospiraceae bacterium (assembly GCA_020849825.1). GTDB lineage: Bacteria > Bacteroidota > Bacteroidia > Chitinophagales > Saprospiraceae > M3007. The sequence continues at coordinate 14,692 of JADZFP010000425.1, read as the reverse complement.
AACGGCGCCTGTGAGACCATCTCCGATCCGTTTACCCTCACCGTCAATGGTCCGGTCAGCATCGACGAACAGCCCGAATCGGTGACGATTTGCGGCTCAGAAGTTGACCAGGAAGCGACGTTTACCGCCGTGGTTACCAACCCTTCGGGTACAACCAACCTGCGTTGGCAGTATTTCGACGGAACAAACTGGGTGAACACCGGCGGCGCCGGCACTTTCGGCAATACCACCAATACTCTGACCGTCAACGACAACTGGGCGCACTGGCCTGCGCCGGGAAGCAGCGTGCAACTTCGTCTGCGTGCCCAAACGCCGGGTTGTCCGGCGATTTTCTCCGATGTCGTTACGCTGAGTGTCAATTTCGACATCGATCCCCTCATCACCGGTCCGTTGTACGTCAACTCCATGGCCGCGGTTTCCTTCTTTGGCGCCCCGGGCATCACGCCTCCTGCCACCTTTGCCGGCGGCACTTGGGCAGTCTCGGGCGGCCCCGGTACGGTTAGCGTCGATTTTGCGGACGATTACAATTTTGTCGTTACCGGCGATTTGCCCGGTACCGTTACCATCACTTATCAATCGACCGACGACGCCGGCTGTACCGGTACGGATCAGGTTACCCTGACCGTGCTGGACAAGCTGACGCTCAGTGCCATTCCGTCCGACCTGACAGTGTCCTGCGGCGAGGAGATTACAGTCAATATCGAGGCCGACAATCTGGTTGAACTGATTGAAATGGCGTACAACCTGACCTGGGACCCGTCCGAACTGGCTTATGTGTCGAGTTCCGGTACCCAGTTGGGCGATGCGCTGCCCGTGATTGACGCGACCAATGCCGCAACCGGCCTGCTCTACTATTACTGGGGCGGCGAATACACCGGTATGCCGCTCAACGATCACGTGCTGCTTTCCATCACCTTTACGGTGTTGCAAAACAGCGGTTCGGCAGGCATTTTCTTCGACAGCCCGGTGGCGACCAACACCTCCATTTCGAATGTGCCGATCAATACCAACGACGGTGTCATGAGCGTCACGCCGATCCTGATCGTGCTCGACAACCCCGACCCGGTTTGTCCGGTTGATTGCGACGACGCACAGGGCCAAATCGTCACTTATGGCATTACGACAACCGGCAATCCGGATCAATATTCGCTGATCTGGGGCATGGCTGCAGCCGGTGCAGGTTTTGCCGAAGTGAATAATGCCGTATTTGATATTTCAAACGGAGAGTTTACCGTGGTAATTCCCTGCGGCCTCGAAGGCGGCACCTACGGCGGTACGCTCACGGTAACCGACAGCGAAACCGGCTGTACCGGAACCACTTCAATTGCAGTGGTGATCGACGATCAGCCGCCGGTGATTACGGAATGCCCAGCCAGCGTAACGGTTTCCTGCGAATCTTCCGACGATTTCCCGGATGCAGATCCGGACGGTGTGGTGGCGGAAGATGCTTGCGGCCCCCTGACGGTGGACGTTAATGAGGCAAATAATGAAGGCGGCGGCTGCGTAGGCGACCCGCTGATTCTTACCCGCACCTATACCGTAACCGACCCGGCCGGCAACTCGACCAACTGCATCCAAACGATCACCATGATCGACGAAGATGGTCCGGTGCTGGCTGGCAACGCTCCGGAATTTGAAGGCGACTGTTTCGATTCGGAAGAAGAAGCTGTTGAAGCTGTTCGCGATTACGTTTTGGCCTATATCACGGATGAATGCCACGCCAACGGCATCGAAGTAGAAGATCTGGAAGACATTGCCGTGATTTATGATGAATTCGACTGTTCGGTAACCATTCAGGTTGGCGCCATCGATGGTTGTACGCCTGGCAACGCTTCGACGTTTGAATTTGGAGGCATCATCATCGACGGTACGGCGCCCACGCTGACGCTGACCGACATCGACGATTGCTACGAAACGATTGCCGACGCACTTGCAGCGGCTGTTGATCCGATGTTCACTACGGTCGACGATGACTGCCCCGGCACGGTAGACGTGACGGCTGAAATCGACGATATCAACAGCCTGTGCGCCGCGATGATTATCGTTACGGCAACAGATGCCTGCGGTAATGTGACGACTGGCTCGTATGGCCCGGTTCGTATCGACGGCACTTCGCCGGTGATTGAAAATGAAGATCCCCTGCTTTTGGCCAATACCTGCTTTGAAACATTTGAAGAAGCCGCAGCAGCAGCAGAAGCCGCTATCGAAGCCGGCGACAACTGTGTGGGCGAACTGATTATCGGCACCGATGAACTTGCTCCGGACGCCGAGTGCCCGTATACCCTGACGGTTCGTGTAACCGACGAATGCGGTAACTTCTCCCTGTACCAATTCACCGGGGTTAAAATTGACAACACGCCGCCCGTACCGGTATTCGACGAGCCGGAAGGCCCGCTGTGCTACCGCGATCCGGAAGATGCAAAAGCCGACCTGTTACTGCAAGTGGACTGGGAGGACGACTGCGGATTCCCGGTCATGTACGAGACGGCTGAATATTCCAATGAAACCGACCCGAACCCGAATGACGAATGCGAGTTCGGCGTCGTTACGATCACTGCCGTCGACCTGTGCGGCCAAAGCTTCTCCATCGATATCGATGTAAAAATCGATGCCACACCGCCTTATGTCATTGATCAAAACGGTCTTCCCGTGCTGACGGGTGATTGCATTGGCGAGGTACCGGCTGATGTTGACGCCATAGCGATGCTGATTGCCGATAATTGCGATCAAGGTTTCGATCTGGTATTCGACGGCGACGAACTTTCGGAGGAGGACGGCTGCGTCATCATCCGCAGTTACACCGCCACCGATGCCTGCGGCCTTTCCGCTACCTTTACCCAACGCATCGAAATCAGCGACGAAGAAGCGCCGGTATGGGGGGATGAAGAAACCAACAATCCTGATCTGCTGCTCATTTCATGCAGTGCCGGCACCGAAGAGATCAGTCTGGAAGATTTGATCCAGAGTGCGCTGAACCAGGACCCGCCGGCTGTTACCGACAACTGCGAGGGTGAAGATGAAGACGTTGCATACATCACGGTCAGTGTCGAAACCTTCGACCCGGTAGCCGATCCGGAATGCCCGAACGGTTACTCGATCACCAAAATATGGACCGCGGTAGACCAGTGCGGCAATGCCAGCACTTATACCCGCATCGTTCAGGTGACGGACAATGAGGCGCCCGGATTTGATCCGTTCTGTCAGTTTATGCCTTTGAATATCTACACGGCAGAGGGTTATGCCTGTCCGGAAGATGCCGAAATCAGTCTGGAAGTTGGTCAAGAAATTGACAACGCCACTACCTGGACTGTGGCCGGTTATCCCGTTCCGGCACTGGGCAGTTGTATTTTCGACAATTGCAGCGATGCGTCCAATATTGTTGTAACCGTCGAGGCAATCGATATGGGCGACGACGATGAAACACTGCCTTGTACCCGCACCATTACGGTCACCTTCTCTTTGACCGACGAATGCGGCAACACGCAGGAAGATCCGTTCATCTGTGTTTACAACATCATCGACAACACTTCGCCGACCTGGGAAACCGAAGAAGGCGAACTCGACCGCGTGGTGGATTGCAATATTCCGAGCGAACTGAACGACGCTTTGGCACTCGCACCGGTTCCGGTCGACAACTGCGACGACGAGCCGTTGATTTCGCTGCCCGATGTCGTTGACGCCGCTGGTGATTGCGAAGGCGAGTATACCATTACCCGTACCTGGATCGCTTCGGATCATTGCTACAACAGCAATTCGCCTGTGTTTACACAGACGATTCATGTGATCGACAACGACCCGCCGACCTTCAATCCGGCTTGCCAGTTCATGCCGCTGGAAATCCTTACTTCCGATGGCTATGATTGCCCGGCAGATGCCGAAATCACGCTGACGGTCGGCCAGGAACTTAACATCAACTCGACGTGGAACGTTGCCGGTTATCCTGTTGCCTCGCTGGCCGGTTGCATAAGCGACGCCTGCAGCGCGCCGGAAAGCATCAAAATCACCGTGGAATCGATCCTGGATGCAACAGATGCAGAAACCTGCAATCGCACGATCACCGTTTCCTTCCGCCTGGAAGATGCTTGTGGCAATGTGCAACCGCAACTGTTCGTGTGCATCTACGAGATCATTGACGACACGGAACCGGTGTTTGATGAGGAGTCAATCGACGCTATCGCCGATTGCTACGACTCCATCGACGACGCTGTTGAAGCAGCGCTCGACGCAGCCACGCCGCATGCCTCGGACAACTGCACGGAGCCGCTGACGAACGACAATTTCACCTTCACCGTATCTTCGAATGAAGAGGATTGCACCGTCACGATCAATGTGTATGTAACCGACTGCGCCGGTAATTCCGATGTGGTCACGTTCAACACCAAAGTGGACAACGAACCGCCCACTTTGATCGCAAACTGCAGCGCCCTGGCGCCCTCCTACCCGACCGCTACGGCAGCCCAGACGGCCCTGCAACTGGCAACTTCCTACGAAGACAATTGCCCGGGACCGTTCTCTATTGTCAACGCATTTACGGTAGGTACCTGCGACGCCATCGTAACCCTGGTGTATGCCGACGCATGTGGAAATACCAGTACGGTGAGCTGCGCGACGAGCATCAACAGTTCGCCGCTGACGCTGATCTGCCCGGCGCCGGTCACGCGCAATACTGATGCCGGTGAATGCAATTACACCGTTACTGCAAACGACTTGTTTGCCCCGACAATTTCCGGTGGCTGCTCGCCCTATGCGGTTTCATACGTATTGAGCGGCGCTACCACCGGCAGCGGAACCGGCACATCGCTGGCTGGCATTGATTTCAACAAAGGCACGACCGTCATTTCCTGGACGGTTTCTGACGACAACAATGCCACTACGGCTTGTTCGGTTTCGGTGACCGTTGTTGATACCCAATCGCCCACCATCGCCTGCCCGGCCAACATCACCAAAGGCGCCGACAACAACCAATGCAGCGCCGTTACGACGTACGCCGTTACGGCCTCCGACAACTGCATGTTCACGGTAACGCAAACCGCCGGCCTGCCGAGCGGCTCTGCATTCCCGGTGGGCACTACGGTCAACGGCTTCCAGGTGGTCGACATGTCCGGCAATTCGGCCAATTGTTCTTTCAACGTCACGGTAAATGACACGCAATTGCCGACCATCGCTTGCCCGGCCAATATCGTGACGAGCACTACGACTGGTCAGTGCAGCGCCGTGGTCAATTACACCGTCACGGCTTCTGACAATTGCGGCGGCACCTTGACGCCGGTATTGATCAGCGGTCCGGCCAGTGGCTCCACTTTCCCGCTCGGTACGACGGGACCGATCCAGTGGCGCGCTACCGACGGCGCCGGCAACTCGGCCAACTGCTCCTTCTCGGTCACGGTGAATGACACCCAGGCGCCCGACATCGTTTGCCCGGCCAACATCACCGTGCCAGCTATGGGCGGCGGCTGCTCCGCTACTGTGAATTACAACGTGACGGCAACCGACAACTGTGGCGGCACGATCACGCCGACACTCGTCAGCGGCGGCGCAAGCGGCTCCACCTTTACCGGCACCTCGACGGTTGTTTGGAGCGCTACGGACGCAGCCCAGAATATGGCAACCTGCTCCTTCACCGTATCGGTTTCCGACGGCCAGGCGCCGACGATTTCCTGCCCGGTGGCAGGCGCCGTCACGCGTTCGACCAATGTGAATGATTGTTTCTACACCGTTGTTGGCAACGAATTCAATGCAACGGGTTCGGACAACTGTGGCGCTCCGACGATCACCTACGCCGTTTCCGGCGCAACAACCGGAACGGGTACGTCGCTGGCTGGTGTCGGTTTGAACAAGGGTACCAATACTATCGTCTGGACGGCAACCGATGCCGGCGGCAATACGGCAATCTGCTCCTTCACGGTGCAGGTGAACGACACCCGCCCGCCGGTCGTGTCCTGCCCGCCCAGCCAAACGGTGAATGCTGCCGCCAATGCCTGCGGTGCTACGGTCAATCCGGGTACGCTGGGGGCAACCGACAACTGCGGTGCGCCTTCCACGACCTTCGGTCCGATCCCGAACGCCAACTTCTTCCCGATTGGTATGACGACGCTCACCGGTACCGCCACCGACAACAGCGGCAACACGGCCATGTGCACCACCAAGATCACGGTGATCGACAATTCCGCACCGGTCTTTACCAAGTGCCCGGCCAACCTTACGCTGAACAACATCGAGGGCGGATGCACCGGCAACTACACCGGCATCGACTCGCCGGAAGCCACCGACAACTGTGCGTTTACCCTCACCTGGACGACCAGCGGCGCCGGCGCTACGCCGGGCAGCGGCTCGGGCCCGATCCCGGGATCGACGGTATTCAACTCCGGTACGACAACGGTGACTTATGTCGCCACGGATGCCAGCGGCAACACTGCCGTTTGCTCGTACACTGTCACGGTAGTTTGTGTGAAAATTAAAGGCACCATCGTTTGGGAGCACGACCCGCCGGTAATTGGCGTGAAAAACGCAACCGTTACACTGATGGGTACCAGTCCGGCCATTACGCTCACCACGACGACCGACACCACGGGCATGTACATGTTCAGTATCCCCGGCGGCAACAGTTCGATTATGGTCGAGCCGACCAAGCCGGCGCTGAACAATGCGCAAAAACTCGACGGGGTGACGATAGCCGACGCTCAGGCGATCACGAACCACCTGAACAACATGGCGCCCATCACCGACCCGTACAAATTGATCGCGGCCGACGTGAACAGCACAAATACAGTAACCACGGTAGATGCCAGCACGATTTCTTCGGCGCTTCTGGGCAATCCGCTTGCTCTGGCTGCCTTCGAACCTTCGTGGAAGTTTATCAATGCCAACACGGTATTGCCGAATCCGCCGGCCTCGCCGTTCGCCCTGTACAATGCCAATAAAAAGATCACGATCACCGGTCCGGTGAATACCGACCAGTTGAGCGTGAACTTCATCGGCATCAAGAGTGGCAACGTCAACGGCAGCCCCGCGCCCGTATTCGCTCCTTCCAGCCCCTTGATCTGGCTGGTGGAAGACCGCACGACGCAGGCTGGCCAGGAGTTCGATGTGACCTTCTCCGCCGTGCAGTTCAACGAACTTTCGGCTTACCAATTTGCCATCGACTTCGACCCGACGCAATTGCAACTGATCGACATTCAGCCGATGAACGCCCTTTCGCTCTCCGCGGCCGACAACTTCGGCGCCTTCCAGGCAGAGACCGGCGAATTGCGCGCCGGCTGGTTCAATGCTTCCAACGTCACCCTGGGCGCTGGTACGCCGGTGTTCAAGGTTCGCTTCAAAGCACTGACTTCGGGCGCTCAACTCAGCAACCTGATCCAACTCAACGATGCTATTCTGCCCGGTAAAGCCTTCAACACGGCACTGGTAGAATCGCCTGTTGTGTTGTCGTTCAGCGACCTGAACACCAGTTCGACCAATACCGCCCAGACGAACAGCCGCTTGCAACTGCTGCAAAATCGCCCGAACCCCTTCAATGAGGAGACGACCATCGGTTTTGTATTGCCCGAGGCCTGCGAAGCAAGTCTGCGTATTTACGACCTCAGCGGCCGCGAAATCACTTCTCACAGCCGCTATTATTCGGCCGGCTACCACGAAGTGATGTTCCGGGTTACCAATGCTTCCGATTACGGCATCATGTTCTACGAACTGACCACGCCTTCCGGACGCCTGGTGCGCAAGATGATCTCTACTGGCAAATAATTGCCGTTCGACTTACAGTTTGATTTTTCCGCCCGCTTCGAATATTCGAGGCGGGCGGTTTTTTTTAGGGCAAATTGGCGCGGCACTGAATTGGCGAAGCGGAGCAGTTCGGCGAGGAGAAATGATCGTATTTTTGCAGGAATTTGAGTCAGTACAGGTTAATTAAAAGTGACCCGCCCATTATGTCCAAAAAGAAACACCGCCATCTTCGCAAAAAAGGCATGCCGCCAGGCACGCTGGTGTATACCGGTCACCGGGCCGTGGGCGAACCGCTCCACGTCACCACGGTCTGGTACGGCGATGAAGAGCATCTATTGCGTGAACACTATGCCCCCGAATTTGTAGCCAAACCCGAGGGCGTGACCTGGGTTGATGTGCGCAGTTTGGGAAACACGGAATTTATCGCCCGGGTCGGACAGGATTTTCACATACACCCGCTGGCACAGGAAGACGTGCTCGATACTCAGCAGCGCGCCAAACTGGAAGAATACGACAACGGCCTGTTTTTCATCCTGCACTACCTTCACCTCGATGCGGAAACCCTGGAACTGAGCTCGGAACAACTCGCGCTTTTTATTGGAAAAAACTTTCTGGTATCCTTTCAGGAAGACGCCGATGATACCTTTCACGACATTCGCAAACGTGTATGTGAAGGCGTTGGCCGACTCCGGCGCAAAAACCCCGATTTCCTGGCTTACAGCATGATCGATGCGGTTGTCGATCATTATTATCTGGTACTGGACGAACTCGGAAATGCCATCGACGGTCTGGAAGAGGCTTTTCACCACAAAGCCGACGGCATTAGTCCGCTGGATAAAGCGCGTATCTTTAGAATGAAACGCACGGCCAGCCAAATACGGCACTTCCTCCTCCCCCTGCGCGATGCAACCCTTCGCTTTTACCGATCCGATAGTGAATTGATCGATGAGGGCACCCGACTCTACCTGCGCGATGTGTCGGATCACGTCACCCAAATACTCGACAGTCTCGACAACAGCCGTGATCTTTTGACCAATATCGAATCACTGTATCAGGCTGAAGTGAGCAACCGCCTGAACAACGTCATGCGATTGCTCACCGTCATCAGTACCATATTTATCCCGCTTTCCTTTGTCGCAGGCATCTATGGCATGAACTTCGACTATATGCCCGAATTGCGCTGGCATTACGGCTATTTTACCGTACTGGGCGGCATGCTTGTCGCCATGGTTGCCATGCTCTGGTATTTCCGCCGAAAAAAATGGATATGAATTGAATGATGAATGATGAATACCGATAGTGGCTGATATAAACCGAAATAAACTATTATCAACCTTTATCAACCTTTCATCATTCATCATTCATCATTCCTTAATAAATGGTTGGCATTTTCATCTGGTAAAGCATGAAGGCCAAAACGTCGGCGGCTTCTTCGAGCAGTTTGGATGTTGGTTTACCGGCGCCATGTCCTGCACTGGTTTCGATACGGATCAGCACCGGATTGGGGCCTTGCTGGTGTTCCTGAACGGTTGCGGCAAATTTGAACGAGTGTGCAGGCACCACGCGGTCGTCGTGATCGGCCGTGGTGATCATGGTAGCCGGGTAGCCGGTCTTTTTGACGTTGTGTAGCGGCGAATATTTGATCAGACAATTGAACTCCTCTTGGTTATCGCTTCGCCCATAATCGACTGCCCAGGCATAGCCGATCGTAAATTGATGATAGCGCAGCATATCCAGAACGCCCACCTGCGGAAAACAAACGCCGAAGAGATCGGGGCGCTGGGTCATGCAGGCGCCCACCAGCAAGCCCCCGTTGGAACCGCCCTGAATAGCCAGCCGGTCGGGTGAAGTGTATTTTTTCTCCACCAGGTATTCCGCAGCGGCAATGAAATCATCGAACACGTTTTGTTTTTGACATTTGGTGCCGGCTTTGTGCCATTTTTCACCGAACTCGCCGCCGCCGCGAATGTTGGCTACAGCGTATATGCCGTTGTTTTCCAGGAGCGCGGCGCGGGAGGCGGAGAAAGCTGGCGTAACGGGAATATTAAAGCCGCCGTAGCCGTACAGCAAGGTCGGGTTGCGACCGTCGAAAGCAATGTTCTTTTTACGGGTAATAAACATGGGCACTTTCGTGCCGTCTTTACTGGCGTACCAAACTTGCTCGGTGGTGTAGGCATCCGGGTTGAAATCCAGTGTGGGCGCCTTGAACACCCTGGTTTCCAGGGTATTCATATCGAGCGTGTAAATCGTGGCCGGCCGGAGAAAAGAGGAAAAGGAGAAGAAGGCCTGCGGGTCATCTTTTTTGCCGTTCACGGCGCCGATACTGCCCAACTCGGGCAGATTAACCTCCTTGATCGGCTGACCTTCCAGGGTAAACACCCGCAGGGCGCTCGAAGCATTGTGCAGGTACGTACATACCAGTTTGCCGCCGCACACCGAGGCGCCCTGCAAAACATCGGAGGGGTCTTCGGCAACCAGCACCTGCCAGTTTTTTTGCTCCGGATGCTCCGTATCGACGAGCATCAGTCGCTGGTTGGGGGCGCCGAAATTGGTCAGTAGAATCAGTTTTCCATCCACGTTATCGATCACCTGGTAATCGTTGTCGAAATTGGTCGACAAGGGCGTAAACATGTCCTGATTTTTTGCCAAATCTTTGAATGCCAGCGTATTACCACTTGTACTTTCACTGCTCGAAAGCAGCAGGAAGCGCTCGTCTTCGGTAGTTTGCGCGCCGAAATAGTAGTTGGGGTGTTTTTTATCGTCGTAAACGAGTTTGTCGGCCGACTGCGGTGTGCCGAGTTTGTGGTACCAGATGGCGCCGAACCGGTTGGCTTCGGTCAATGCACCACCCGCTTTGGGCTCGGGGTAGCGGCTGTAATAAAAACCGTCGCCTGCCCAGGCAAGGCCCGTGAACTTGGCCCAGATCAGTTTATCCGACAGCAGTTCACCGGTTTGCAGGTCTTTTACGTAAATCGTACGCCAATCGGAGCCGCCTTCCGAGGTAGAATAGGCCAGGTAGCGGCCGTCTTTGGAAAAGCTGGTTTCTCCGAGCGAAGTAGTGCCATCTGCGCTGAACTGGTTGGGGTCGAGCACCACCGTGGGCTGACTGTCCAGCTGATCCTGCACGTAAAACACGCTTTGGTTCTGAAGGCCGTCGTTTTTGAAAAAGAAGTACCGGTTCGCTTTTTTGTAAGGCGTGCTGAATTTTTCAAAATTCCAGATCTGCTCAAGCCGGGTTTGAATCTTGTCGCGATAAGGAATTTGTGACAAAAAGCCCTGCGTAACAAGGTTTTGGCGACGCACCCAGTCTTTGGTTTCCTCGCTTTGGTCATCTTCGAGCCAACGGTAGGGGTCTTTGATATTTTGTCCGAAATAGGTATCGGTTACGGTCGTATCCTTGCGCGTGGCCGGATAGGTTACCGGTATAGGTTTAAAATCCATGGCAGCGGTTTTCGATTGGTTGGGGGTGTTTTGATTACAGGATAAAGCGGTCATGATGATGCCCGAAAGCAGGGCGTAAAAAATGAATTTATACATAACAAAAGGGTTTTTTCGTTGGAAACGTATTGGAAATGACGACAAGCAGGAAGGAATTTAGCCTCAGCGGCCAAATCCAACTATTTTCGCCCCGAAATGTACGCCGGATTTGGACGCTTATTCAACCCTGTCTACTCCGGGATTCGCCCAGTGGGTTATTTATTCCTATGAAAAACAAGTTATTGTCGCTTTTGCTTATTGTATTTGGGGCTTTATCCCCTTTGTTTGCCCAACAAACAAGCGATTCGCTCGCATTGGCCGACAGTCTGCGGCGCGAAGCCCTGCAATTAAAAATCACCAACCTGAGTGTCCGCATTACGGCAGTTGAGCGGGTCTTCGCACTGGCTCGACAGGATGCCCAAACGCAGTTGGATAGCGCCAATTCCGCGTTGAAAGCGGCCCATAAAGACAGTACCCGGACAAAAGAGGAGCATAAAACGCTGAAAGTCGCTCAGGGCGACGCTCAAAAAGTCCACAAGAAAGCGGCTGCCAATCACAAAGAAGCAGCCGGGGTGCTGCGAAGAGTGCAGAAACTCGAATCCATGCCCTTGGCAAATGCTGAAAAAGAGGCCGGCAAACTGGATGCTCAAATTCTGGCACTCGAACAAAGAGCCGGACTTGTCCCGATACCGGAAGAAACGCCGATTGCGGCCATTATCGGCGCGCCCGCCGTATCTGCGCCCGACACGCTGCCGCTTGTGGTAGCCGATTCGACGCTTACCGCCGCGCCGCCCGCCGATTCCGCTTCGACGGCCCCGACGGGCAACAAACAACGGACCAAAGCGCAGCCTGTTGGTCCGCAATACAAAGCATACGATCCCAAAGCCGACGTCATGCTGAATCCACCTTCGGCGCCTTGCGTGCTGATTCGCGACGTGCGCGACGAGTTTTCGGGTGAAACCTACCGCGAACTTCAACGCGGCGAACTGTTCCGCTTTAACAACGAATACGTAAAAAAAATCATGCCGCCCGGCCAGTCGCATATTGTGTGCGAAGCGGCTCTGGCAGAAAAGGGCAATGCCGCAAGCCTTTGGCTTACATTCAGCGTCCGGGACCCCAATGCCCGAAAAACCTTCGGCGGTTTTACCAAAAACAGCCAGGCAGTACTCAAATTCATGGACGGAACCACTGTGAATATTTTTAATCTGCGGGCCGATGAGGGCGTGGCCGACGCCAGCGGAAATGTCATCCAGTTCAAAGCGCAATACAACATCGACAAAGAAACCTTGAAAAAACTGGAGCGCACGGAACTGGATAAAATCCGCATCGCCTGGGCCACCGGGTACGAAGACTACGACGTACAAAACGTCAACCTGTTGCGCCGGCAGGCCTCCTGTTTGTAACCCCGATTTTGTCCGACATGCAGCACCAACTTTCGCTTCTGCCTTACAACACGTTCGGCCTCGATGCCCGCGCGGAGTATTTCGCCGAATGCCGCTCCGAAGACGACATCCGAACGGCCCTGAAATCCGGCATCCGGCCCGTTTATGTGCTCGGCGGCGGCAGCAATATTCTATTTACCAGGGCCGTAGTGTCCGGTCTTTTGATCAAAAACAGCATCGAAGGAATTTCAATACTCGAATCGAACGACGGCGAGGCGCTCGTGGAAGCCGGCGGAGGTGAAAACTGGCATCGTTTCGTGCTTTGGTGCATCGAACACGGACTGGGCGGCGTTGAAAACCTCAGCCTCATTCCGGGCACGGTAGGCGCCGCGCCCGTACAGAATATCGGCGCTTACGGCGTGGAGTTGAAAGACGTGTTCGACAGCCTCGAAGCCGTCGACCTCGAAACCGGGGAAACGCGGCATTTTGACAAGGCAACATGCCGGTTCGGGTACCGCGACAGTATTTTCAAACAGGAAGCCAAAGGGCGGTATTGCATTACCCGTGTTCGGTTCAGGCTCACCCGGCATCAGCATAAAATCAATATTTCTTATGGCGACATCCGGAATACCCTCGCCCTCATGGGTCAAACCGATGAACCGGGTATAGCCGACGTCAGCGAAGCAGTCGTCCGGATTCGCAGTTCCAAACTGCCCGATCCGGCACAAATCGGCAATTGCGGCTCTTTTTTCAAAAACCCGGAAATACCGGCCGGGCAATATGAAAACCTGCGTTCTGCTTACCCCGATATGCCCCACTACCCTCTCCCCGGCGGGCTGGTGAAGGTGCCGGCGGGCTGGCTGATCGAACAGTGCGGCTGGAAAGGAAAACGGGTCGGCAACACAGGCAGTTACGAAAAGCAAGCCCTCGTGCTGGTCAATTATGGCGGCGCCACGGGCGAAGAAGTATATGCTTTGGCCCTGGCAATCATTGATTCGGTAAAAAGCAAGTTCGGCATCTCCCTCGACCCCGAAGTGAATATCTGGTAACCCCTCACCAGTTCACCAGTTCACCAATAAAAAAACCGTCCTGTCTTTTCGACGGGACGGTCACAACATAACCATGAAAACAATTAACCAATCTAATGTTCTGCCTTAATGCTGATACGTTTTCGAAAAACCGTGCCAATTGCGGCAGTACTTGGTTGTTTTTTTAAATCTGTCACAAATTTTAACGTGCAGCCTTGACTACCCGGGCCGTAAAGACCTGATTCAGGCCGTTTACTTTGAGGAAATAATGCCCGGGCGGGTAAGGTTCCAGCGAGATGACGCCTTTCAACTGTTCGTCCCAGATGGCCATCCGGGCGGTTTGCAGCAGGCGGCCGTTGGCATCGAAAACTTCGCAAAAGGCTTCTCGGTCGTTTTCACCGGCTTCGAGGCTTACTTCGATCAATGCAGTGGCCGGGTTGGGCGATACCTTAAGGGTGCGAATCACTGTGGCCGGTTGTTCCGCAGGTATGTTGAAACAGAAAGAATAAGCAGTTGATGTGCCAAAAAACGGGTCGTTGAGTACCCACAATATCGATCCGAATTCACTGGTAATAGAGACGGCACCCTCCATGCCATCACCGCCGGTATCGAAAAGCACAAACTCGTAGCACTGAGTCAAATCGAGACACCAGGGATCATAAAAAAACGTCGCCGGCTGACCTGTATACGGCCCACCGCTGAACAGAACAGTCCCCTGATCATTGCGTAATTCCCATCTCGTCTCCTCCGGTTTTTGGTCGGTGAGCAGATTGAGCGCATAAGCGGCGGCGCCTTCATTCAGTGAATAACCAATTGAAGCCGTATCGTTTTTGATATCGTCATCTTCTCCCGCCTGGTTAACGTTCGTGACATCGACGGCCAGCACGTTGTTGCCGAAAGCCGAACCGTAAACCTGAATAAAGTATTCTTCGCTTACACCCGGCGGCAACGCCCAATCAACCGGCAGCGACACCTGAGGCACGCCGTTCGTTGTAATATTCAACAGAAAACTGGTTACTTCTGCAATGCCTTCATTGGTCAGTTGCACGGCCGCATATACCTGCCCGGTATCGCTGCACCCTTCCG
>JADZFP010000424.1 GCA_020849825.1 Saprospiraceae bacterium | reverse complement strand
GTGGGATGCGTGAAGGGCGTGATGTTGGTGGTGATTTCGTAGTTGCCGCCCGTTTGCAGGTGCAGAAACATCGTCGTCGAGGCCGGAGCTGCTACACCGTCAACCTTGATTTCGGTGGAATTCCACTCGGCGGTCAGTTTTTCGGTAAAGGTCGGGTCGTCGTTTTTGCAGGCTGTAAAAGCCAGGGCAAGGAGAGCCAGGGCAAACGTGAGTTTTTTCATCGTTGTTGAAAAATGTTTGAGTTTTGAATACAGAAAAGTGCTTGAATCGAAAGCAGCTTATTGAATTTCATAATTGAGCATCATCCCGCCGTCCTCGTGTTCGAGGTGGTGGCAGTGAAAGACGAATTTGCCTTTGAGGTCGGGAAAACGGACGATGATGCGCACTTTTTCGCCGGGGAAAGCGAGCGCGGTGTCCTTCCAGCCGCGCTCCCATGGCTCGACGAAGCCGCGACCGCCTGTTCGGGATAGCACCTGGAATTGCCCGGCGTGCAGGTGCATGGGGTGCGTCTCGGTACCAGCCGAGTTATCGAACTCCCATATTTCGACCGTTCCAGCCTTCACCACGTCGTCGCGGCGGTCAGGGTCAAATGTTTTGCCGTCTATTGGGTGCATCACCATACCGTCCATGCCGCCGTGCTGCATCATGTGCCCGATGTTGAACGAACGCGTGGCAACCGCCTGCGACTCCGGTATTTTTTCAACCGGCATCAGCGCGTCAGGTACTAATGTATTGTCGGGTTCTTGCCGCGTCACCCTGAATTTCAGGAGGTAAAACGCCTGCTGTCCCTGTGTCGCCGTGCCGGCAAAGGCGTTGCTCTGCAAGTACAATTCCGAGCCGATGGCCTGACCGTCGAAATCGAACAGAATATCTGCCCGCTCGCCGGGCGCAAGCATCACGGACGACACCGACACCGGCGCATCCAGCAAACCGCCATCCGAACCGATGAGATGGAACATAGCGCCGCTCGAAAACGCGAAGTTGTAAATACGGGCGTTCGAGCCGTTCAACAACCGGAACCGGTATGTGCGGGTGGCAACTTCGAGCACCGGCGAGGCCGTGCCATTCACCAGGATGGATTCGCCAAACATTCCGATGCTGCGGTCATCGGTATCCGGGTTGTAGGTCAGGCCGCCGTCGAGCCGCTTGTCCTGCACCACAAGCGGCACGTCGTATTCGCCCGAAGGCAGACCTAAGGATTCTTCTTCCGGCGAAGTGACCACGAAGAAACCCGCCAGCCCGCGCCAGGCCTGACTGGCCGTAGACATGTCCGGGTGCGGGTGATACCAGTAGGTGCCGGGGCGGTTTTTCACCGGGAAGTTGTATTGGAACGAGCCGCCGGGCGCTGTCACATCGGTCGGGTAGCCGTCCTGCGCGGCAGGCACTTCCAGCCCGTGCCAGTGTATATTGGTCGCTTCGCTCAAATTGTTTGAAAATGCCAGATTGAACCCTTCGCCCTGCCGGATCCGAATGGTTGGCCCCAATATGGCAGCACCGCCATACCCCAAAGCATTCACGCTTACGTCTGTGCCGAGCTGTGCCGTGCCGGATTTTGCATCGAAAGCGGCATTGGAGCCATCTACAAAGGCAGGTATTGCCAGCAGGTTGGAAAACCCGCGCTCCACCACCTTCCGGGCTGTTGCTGCATCGCTGTTGTTCATTTTTTGGCAGCGCGCGCAAGAAAGCACAAGAAAAGCAGCCATCACTGCCAGTCCGGGTAATTTGATTCGTAGTTTCATTGTGTGAAAAAATTGCCGTTAAAAAATCGTTTCGCAAATCGGTGGCAACTAAAAGTGCAAGTGCGGCGCGGCGCGGAGAAAGGTTGCACGAGCCTTCATTTTTTCTAAGAAACCGTCTGAAAACCCCCGGCGAGGCGAGAAGGCGTAGATTTTGGTGTCAGGTACGGCTCATTTTTAAGGGAATAGTCTTGTCCTATTGCCGAAAAAATAGCCGCTGCATGACGGCAAAAGATGCGCCTTATCGCCCGGTGGGGGTTTTCAGACGGTTTCTAAATCTTGACAAAAATCTTTCGCCTCCAAAACTCCCGGCACACCAACCAAATCACCGCCGTAAAGCTCAGCGCGAACAGCAACGAGCCAAGTTCGGCGCCAGCGACGGGGTAAAACATCTTTTCATAAATCCAGTACATCGCGTTGCGGGTTTTGCCAGCCGGGTCGGTGTATTTCAGCGGCAGCATACTTCTGGCCGCTACACTCGAAAGCACATAGGCGAACAATGGGTTTGTCCCAAAAACCAGAAACGGCCGGGCAATCGCCTGCCAGCCCCGGACATCGAGCGCCCAGATGCAAAAGGCCAGAAAAATCATGGCCAACCCTGCGGTGTAGAGCACGAAAGAGCTCGTCCAAAGCAGTTTGATAATGGGGAAAACCGCGCCCCACGCCAATCCGGTGGCGGTAAGCGCCAGTCCGTATTTCAACAAATCGGACACCAGGCGTTTTTTGTCCTGCTTTTTATCCGCGATCAATCCACCCGTGAGATACCCGATGATGACCGTGACGACGGCTGGCAAGGTGCTCAACAATCCCTCCGACTCGAACGGAATACTGATGCCGTGATTAAGGTGGGCCGCGCCGAGCACCGCGAGGTCGATTTGCCGCACCAGATTTGTCTCAATCGAATAAGGGTCTCCCGTGCCGCCGAACCATAACGCCGCCCAGTACCCGGCGAGCAGCAGCCCACTTGCGATGACCAGTTGCTTTTTGTTCAGCGACAAGCAGAGGAAAGCCGCCAGTCCGTAGGCAAGTCCGATGCGCTGCATCACGCCCATGATGCGCAATTCCGGCCAGTTGGTATGCACAAACGGATAAGCATTCAGTGCCACCCCGATAAGGAAAATCAGCCCCGCTCTACGAAGTATTTTCCGTGCAAGAGCGGGAGACAGCCTTTGATGGTATTTTTCAAAGGAAAACCACGCCGACACACCCATGATGTACAGGAAAAAAGGGAATATCCAATCCGCCAGTGTGCAGCCGTGCCATTCGGCATGACGCAGTGGCGCAAACACATGCTCCCAATCGCCGGGAGTGTTGACGACAATCATCAATGCGATGGTAAGGCCCCTGAAAAAATCAATAGCCAAATAGCGGCTTGTGGCAACGGTTTCTGACATTGTTACGCTTTTTTGCGGTTACTGTGCTGTTCAGTTGTTTTCAAATATGACCAAGCCTCCGTAAGTCAAATGCAAAGGCAGCCCACCCGTGGCGATGACCACAGAGCGGCGTTTTGGTGTTGACCAGCCAATTGAAAGGGGTAGTGCGGCAGAATGCCGCCGACGGGGGGGCGGGCTTTTGGAGATGGATAAACGACCGTTAC
>JADZFP010000423.1 GCA_020849825.1 Saprospiraceae bacterium | reverse complement strand
GCACTTCCTGTTCAACACGCTCAACAACCTGTACGTACTGGCCCGAAAAAAGTCGGACCACACCCCGGATGCCATCCTGATGCTCTCCAAGATCATGCGGTTTATGTTGTACGATTGCAGAGCTCCGCTGATCTCGCTCACCGCCGAAGCGCGGGTCATCCAGGATTACATCGAGTTGGAAAAACTGCGGTACAATAAACGGCTGACGGTAACCTACGAATCCGAAATGGACCAGCCCGATGCCTCCATCGCGCCTTTGCTTTTGCTCCCATTTGTTGAAAACAGTTTCAAACACGGCGCGCACAGCACTACGGGGAAAGCCGCAATCCATATTCGCCTGCAGTTGAAAAACAATGTGCTCCATTTTTCCGTTGAAAACACCGCCGAAGGCGACGAAAACCGGCCCAACCCGAACGGGGAAGGAATCGGACTAAAAAACATCCGCCGCCAGCTCGACCTGATTTACCCCCATCAGCACAAACTGCATCTTACCCGTGCAAATGGCTGGTTCCGAGCCGAATTGAACGTGCAATTGTCGGAGAATTGAAGAAAACTGAAAAAATAATTTTGCAGGCAGGCAACCCTTTTCTCGTACCTTTCATCAACAGCAATATCCGCAAGACCTTATGCAGCAACTGAGCGACCAGGAACTGGTGAGTGGCGTCCTACGCGGCAGCCCGCAACATCAGACCGCCTTGTACAAGCAGTACAGCGTGCCGATGTTTCGTGTGCTGCTTCGATTCGCCCGCGACCGCGCCGAAGCCGAAGACATGCTGCAGGACGGGTTTGTGCGGGTGTTTCGCGATATGGCCCAGTTCCGGGGCGAAGGCGCCCTGGGCGGCTGGATTCGCAGAATCATGGTCAATACCGCCCTGAGCCACCTGCGCCGCCAACGCGATTTTTTGCGCGACACCGGCGATTTTACGCCTTTTGAGAACCGATTTCGAACCGAAGAAGATTTTGCATCCAACCTCGACGCCGAAACGCTGATGAAATACCTGCAAAAACTTCCACCAGGCTACCGAACCGTTTTTAACCTCTACGCTATCGAAGGGTTTTCTCACGAAGAAATCGCAGATCAACTGAACATCTCCATCGGAACCAGTAAAAGCCAGTTGTTCAAAGCGCGAGAGTTTTTAAAACGAATGCTGGATAAATCGTTTATCGTTTAATAAAAAAATCCTGATCCCGGCTGAAACCGACCCACATG
The DNA here is from genome assembly GCA_020849825.1 of Saprospiraceae bacterium. Lineage (GTDB taxonomy): Bacteria > Bacteroidota > Bacteroidia > Chitinophagales > Saprospiraceae > M3007. Next base: position 7,876 of record JADZFP010000423.1, on the reverse strand, counting down.
GCTGAACAAAAAGACTTTAACTCACTCGACGAACTGTTTCGCAATACCTTCGACCAGTTGCCCGAATCGCCCGATCCCGACGGATGGGATACCCCCTCCGAACGCGTCTGGCAACACGTGCAAACCCGCATCAAACCGCCGCGACAGGGTTGGAGCAGCGCTCAAATCATGTTGGTAGCGGCCGGAGCAATTGCGATAATGGTCGGTCTCTACCTCGCACTGGTACAGCCCCAACCCGCGCAGATCGAAGACCCGTCTTCCGAAATCGCCAACGAGCAAACCTATCAGGCGCCCGTAGCCCAACCGGAAGTTGCCGTCGAGTCGCCCACTCAAATTGCACCTCCCCAGCAACCCATACCTAAAAGGACGCCACCTGCTGCAAAAGCCGAAACGCAAAAGCCGCCAACTTCCTCGGAACCGGCCCTCTCCGCAACTGTCGCGGCGCCGGTTGCCGACAAGCCGGCTGCCACCGCCGATCAGCCCAAAAAGCAGCCCAATGTCAACTCGACCGGGAAGCGCGCCGAACGAACAGGAGCGCTCCCGCTTCCGGGCAGCGACCCGTCGGACCCGAACAGCACCGTACTGCGCAATCGCTACAAACGCTGGAAAACACCGCTGACGCCCCTCTCGCTGACCCTCAAGCCGGATGCCGCCCCGGCACTTCCCGATGCTGTGAAAGCCAAAGACTAAGGACCGAAACTTCTCTTTTTTAGCAGTAAATAGTAAGCCCGGCAGTGGTAACACCGCCGGGCTATTTTTTATTATTCCAATTTCTGCATGGTCATCAGCGCTTCACCACACGCTGTACCGCGCTGTGGCCGCCCTGCTGAAACTCAAGCAGATAAACGCCGGAGGGCCAGCCGGCGGTTTCCAGGCGGAGTGCGCCGTTGGCCTGCTGCTGACTCATCACTCTGCCATTCAGGTCCAGCGCACGCAATACATACGGACCCGCCAACTCGGGTTGAACCAGAAGGAAATCGGCAACCGGATTGGGACCGAAGCGGAAAGGCAAAGCCTGCAATTCGTCGACGCCGCTCGAACCGATATTAACCACGAACTGGGTCGTGTCTGCACAGCAGTAGTTTGTAGTGATCAGCGTGACGACGTAGGTACTGCGCTCGTCGCCGTTGGGCCCGAATTGCGGAAAAGTGTGCGGGCCGGGGTTGCGTTCGTTGCTGGTCGTGCCGTCGCCGAAATCCCAGTGCCACGCCGTGGCATAGCGGCTGGTGTTGGTAAACGTCACCGTATTGCCGTCGATGATCGGGGCAGCCATTTCGGCCACCGGGGCCAGCAGGCTGTCGCCACCCAGCGAGTTGATGGCAATGAAAACGCTGGAGTCGAAAATGCCGTCGCCGGAGTCGGCAATGGCCAGTTTGACGTGATAGGACTCTCCGGCCTGAACGATAAATTTGGCTGGCATAGTCGTCGTAAATCCGTCGTATACTGCATCACCGCCGCCTGTTGAATCATACTCGACGTAGTATTGGCTGTTAATGTCGCTGTTTACGTTATTAATGGCAACGGGAATGTTAGTACCGGGCACCAGGGCGATATTCGTCTGACCATTGTAGCCGGGGCCTTCTACAAAAAAGGCAAAAACATCGTTGAAATTCGATCCGACGTATTCCGGATATTCTTCCGAGCCGAAGCGATAGATGAAACAAAGAGTATCGGCTGAAGAAACCAGGTCAAATTCGAGCAAAGCGGCATCGAAAGTCGTAACACCGGACAAAGCGGTCAGGGAAGAATCGCCCTCGAAACCGACCATATCGGACGCAAAATCGCCCGGAACACCCGGTGCGCTGTTGCAACGGCCCGAACTCAGCATAATGCCGGCCAACAAATCGAGGTCGGTATTGGCTGCTTCGAAATACGCGGCCGAGGAGGCGGACCCGTTGAACGTCACGTTCGACACGGTAACCTGGCCGGTGTTGAAAAAGTCGGCAACCATCTGCTGGGGCGTGACGGTCGTGTCGACAAACAGCGCGCTTTGAGCCTGGGCCGTCGCGAGCGCTGCCAAAAGGAATACATAGGTGGAAAGTAGTTTTTTCATAAAAAAACTGGTGTGAAGGTGAAGGAATAGGTGCAAGATACCGAAATGGGCCGAATCGCTGTAAATCAGCCTTATAATCGGTCATAATCTTTAAAAAGCGAATATTGTAAAGCTTCCGACTTCGTCCTGTAATCATTCCAGGGGCCCTCGAAAAGTGCGTTGACGCGGGCAACCAGTTTTTCAGTTTCCACTTCGGCTTCCCGGATGGCAATTTTCGCCGTCGCATTGGGCACTTCCGGACCGGGCTGGATGTATCCCATCGCCCGCCAGTATTTGGCGTTCAAGTGGTCGGAATTCCGTTGAATACCTTTCGCTTCCTTTTGAGTAAAAAAAGCTTCTTTCAATACGCTGATGCTGTCGCGCAGGGCTTTTCCCTGTTTGATCACTTCTTTTTTCGTGCTGTCGGGCGTATTGGCCAGTTGCTCTTCTACCAGCTTGATGGTTTTTTCCGCTTCTTTCAGTCGATCATAAGCTTTGCCCGCCCGTTCGATTTGTTTGTACAAGGCGCGGGTGGCGTCGCTTTCAGCCTGTCGTTGGGCCGGGGTAATGTTGAGCCTGGGATCGTCGAGAACGGTCACCGTGGTTGAGTCGCGGAAGTCGCCCCAGATGACCGTGGCTTTGTAGGTACCCGGCAGTACCCTTGGACCGTTGCCGGGTTCCAGTTGGTCGGGGCCGGGCTCGTAGTTGGAAGGGAAACGCACACCTCTGGTGTCGAGCCCCCAGTAAATGTAATTGAAGCAGGTATCGACATCTGTTTTGAAACGGCGCAGCGTGTCGCCATTCATCGACTGGATCATGACGATGGCTTTATCCGGGCGATTGTTGCCTTCCGGTTTGCCTCCCCGGGCGGTCGGTTTGTCGTTTTTATTCGGCTCATCCTTGTCTTTTTTCTTCTTTTTCTCTTTGGATGCCTTAACCTCTTCGGGTTTGATCCATACCGCTATTTGCGCAGCGGTGCCCTTATTGTCGCCGGTGTAAAGCGCATCGCCGCCGAATCGTTCGCCATCGTACGAGCGCCAGGCCGCGAGCACCGCATCCTGCGGCTGGAATACTTTGAAAGCTTGGTTGGCCAGTTCGCCTTTGCTGCGCGCCATTTCCCTGAGGGGTTTGATATCGTCCCAAATCCAGATCCCGCGGCCGAAAGTAGCGATGACGAGATCGGCATCGCGGGGGTGAATTTTCATGTCCTGCACCGGTACTGCCGGGAAACCACCGCCGTCCTCATCACGCGGAAAAGCCGTCCAGTTTTCGCCGTAATCGATGCTGTAATAGAGGCCCCGGTCAGTCCCCAGAAAGAGGAGATTGGGCACTTCGGGGTCCTGAACGACGGAAAGGGTAAACCCTTCCACATTTTTGGCGCTGGCCAGGCGGCGCCATTTTTTACCAAAATCGGTGGTGTGATAGAGGTAAGGCTGCCAGTCGTTCTGGCGATAATTGTTGGCGACTACGAATGCCTCGCCGGCGTTTTTTGCCGAAACTTCGATCTGCGGAATCCAGGCATTGTCGGGCAAGCCGGGCATACGGCCTGCCACGTTTTCCCAGGTCTTTCCGCCGTCCTGTGTAAGTTGCACGCGGCCGTCGTCGGCGCCCACCCAGATTACGCCTTTCTGGACAGGAGACGGGGAAATGGCGATGATGGTGCAGTAATTTTCCGCATTGGTCGCATCGATGGTCAGGCCGCCGGAGCGGTCCTGGTGCATTTTGGAAGTGTCGTTGGAGGTCAAGTCCGGCGAAATAATCTCCCAGGTTTCGCCCAGATCGGGGGAATAATGCAAAAACTGGCTGCCGAAATACAGCCCGTGGTCGCGGAACGGGTCCTGTGCCAGGGCGGCGTTCCAGTTGAATCGCAGTTCGATGCCCTCGGGATGCAGGGGTTTGATGTAGCGGGTATCGCCGGTTTGGCGGTCGATATGGCTGAGTTCGCCGCCCTGCGACATGGCGAAGGCGTAGCGGGGGTTGTCGCGCTGCGGCATGGCATCGAAGCCGTCGCCGAAATAGATTTCCTGCCAGTCGGAATTTCGCATTCCGCTTGCTTTCCACGACGCCGAAGGACCAATCCAGGTGCCGTTGTCCTGCAGGCCACCGTAGATGTTGTAGGGGCGTTCGTTGTCGAGGTTGAGGTGATAAAACTGCCCAACGGGGATATTTTCGGCATAGCGCCAGGTACTGCCGCCGTCGTGAGAAATATTGAGGCCGCCGTCGTTGCCGTCGATGATGAAATCCGGGTCGTCCGGGTGTATCCAGAAGGCGTGGTGGTCGGGGTGAATATCCCAAAATCCGACGAAGCGCTCGAAGGTTTTGCCGCCGTCGACGCTGCGGGTGATTTGGGAATGCACGGAGTAGACCATGTATTCATTTTTCGGGTTGACGTATATCTCGGAGTAGTAGAACGGGCGGTCGCCCATGTTCTTTTCCGCCATTTTTTGCCATTTTTTGCCGCCGTCGGTGCTTTTATACAATGCGTTGTCTTTGGCTTCCACCAAGGCGTACACGATATTGGGTTTGCTGGCTGCAATGGCCAGGCCGATACGGCCAAGTTCACCTTCGGGCAAACCATCGGCGTCGGTTCTGCGGGTCCAGGTTTCGCCGCCGTCGTGCGATACGTACAGCCGGAGCCTTTGCCGCCGCTGTTGAAAAACCAGGGCCAGCGGCGGTATTCCCACATGGCGGCGAACAGTTTGTTGGGGTTGGAAGGGTCGGTCACCAGATCGGCGCAGCCGGTCAGATCGTTGACGTACAACACTTTGCGCCAGGTTTGGCCGCCATCGGTGCTTTTAAACACCCCGCGATCGGCATTCGGCCCCCAGGCAGAGCCCAGCGACGCGGCAAAAACGACCTGGGGGTTGTCGCGATGAATAACAATCCGGTGAATGGTATGCGTATTTTCAAGCCCCATCGATTTCCAGGTTTTTCCCCCGTCGATGCTTTTGAAAATGCCGGCGCCGAAATTCTGCGAATTGCGTGGATTGCCCTCGCCCGTACCCACCCAGATTTCGTCAGGGTTGTTCGGATTGATGGCCAGCGCGCCGACGCTTTGTGTAGGAGCGCCATCGAAAATCGGCTCCCAGTTGGTACCGCCGCTCGTAGAACGCCAAACGCCGCCCGAGGCAGCGCCGGCATAGATCACGTCCGGGCGTTCGGGATCGACTGCGATCGCTGTAATCCGCCCCGACATGGCGCCGGGCCCGATACTTCGGATAGGAACGGTACGGAGATAATCCGGTTTGAGGATTTGCGCCGACAAGCTTTGGAGCGACAAACAAAAGATCGGGAGGAGTAATCGGACAGACAAGTGCATGATGGTTATGCTTTGTTTTTTTGCAAAAAGGTGGGCCATTGAAGGCAATGCAGGTGATTAAATAGATCAGTCGGGCAAAAATGCGTTCAAAAAACCTGTTTTGTCCCTGGGGTAGCGGCTGGCAAAGGAAACAAATTTTGGATTTTTGCCCCCGATGGCATCATTATTCGGACATGTTGTGGCTTCTTCGGCGCTCGGCGCCACGTTTTTCCCCCGTCAGATACGCGGAAGTACGCTTCTGCTGGCAGGTTTTTGCGCCTTCGCACCCGACCTTGACGTACTGGCTTTTCAGTTCGGCATATCCTACCACAGCGTCTGGGGGCATCGCGGTTGGACGCACTCGGTGGTTTTTACCTTGATACTGGGCTTTTTGCTGGCCGGCTTTTTTTACAAAAAGCAACCGGATACACTAAAAACAGCGCTTTGGTGCGCCTTGTCGGCCCTCTCCCACCCTTTACTCGACATGTTGACCAATGGCGGACTGGGCTGCGCTTTGTGGTGGCCGTTCAGCGAAGAGCGCCTGTTTTTCCCGAGCAGACCCATCCAGGTATCGCCAATCGGAGTGGGCAACTTTTTCAGTTCCTGGGGTGTCCGCGTACTGGCCAGCGAGGCTTTATGGATCGGGTTGCCGGCCATGATGCTGTGGGCTGCCGGAAGAGTTATGCGTTCATCTTCATAAATCGTTAGCGCACAATCGCTATCATTGCCCCCTGTTTTCAAGTTTTGCACCACATGCAAGTAGATACATTTTCCTGTCGCTCCCTGATCCAGCAAGGCCTCCTGGAAGAAGCCCTCACGCATTTGTCCAACTCCCCGTTGCCGGGTACTTTCCGCAACGACCTCATTTTGCTCAACGGACAATGGGAAGGAAGCGAACGGCAATACAGCCAGAATCTCATCGACTACGACCAACACTTCCGCGACAGGAGTTGCATCATGTCCGGTTTGCTGGATCTGCTCGACCGCATGGAAGCGGATTTTTTCCAAAAGAGTGCGATCAATCCGCAGCTTTATTTTTTTGAAGCTGGCAGCGTTTTGCCCGAATCAGGGGATAGAAAATACCAAACCGAGTTTAAAGACGAGACAACCCGGTATGTGTATTGGGAGATGCGGCTGGTTCACCCTGCCTCGGCGGGGAAAATTGAATTCGACCTGACGTACGAACTCTACCGTCCTGACGGCAGTCTTCTGACGCATATCCAAAAACGTCGCAGTGTGGAAACCGGTTGGGTTAATTCGTTTTATACCAACGGCTGGGGTGCAGAAAATCCGGGCAGTTACGTCCCCGGTGTCTATACGGTGAAGCAATTGATCAACGGGCGACAAGTAGCCGAAGGCAAATTCACCATTCTCTGATCCGCAGTCAGATGGACAAAACTATTTTGCCGAATTGCCCGCCCTGATCCATTTTTTGCAGGGCCGCGCTGCCTTCCGATAGCGGGAAAACGGAATCGACAACCGGTACGATCTCGTGTTTGCCTACAAAAGCCAGCATTTTTTTGAAATCGAGCCGCGTGCCCATCGTGGAGCCGAGAATGCTGATTTGTTTCCAAAAAACAGGTTGTATGCTCAACCCGTCGATTTTGCCCAAAGTACCGCCATATACGCCGATACGGCCACCGGGATGGCATAGCGCCGGCAGAAGGGTAAAACCATTGCCGGCCGCAGAATCGATGATGACGTCGAAGCCACCGGCTTCTTTTTTCAAGGTCTTGTCCCAATCGGCGTTGCGGTAATTGACCCCGCCTTTGGCGCCCAGCGCCACCGCTTTTTGCAATTTTTCGTCCGAGCCCGAGGTCACGAACACTTCGGCTCCGGCGGCCGCGGCCAACTGAAGCGCCATCAGCGCCACACCGCCCCCGATACCGGTAATCAGGACGCGTTCGCCCGCCTTGATCTGGCAACGTGTAAACACGACACGCCAGGCGGTGACACCGGCGAGTGGAAGCGCAGCGGCCTGTTCCCAACTGAGATGTCCGGGTTTGGGATGAATATTCGACCTGGGGATGGCTATTTGTTCGGCAAAAGTGCCATCGTCGGGCAAGCCGAGCACCCTGAAACCGCGGCCCTGGGCCCGTGGGTCGCTGCCCCAATCGAGCGACGGATCGATCACGACCGCTTTTCCCCGGTATTCGCCCGCCCCGTCGGAGCCCAGGATCGTGGGGAATTTGATCCCGGCATACAAACCCTGCGTGATGAATAAATCGCGATGGTTGAGCGCAGCGGCGCGCAAACGGACCAGACCTTCGCTTTTACCGGCGTGCGGCGCGGGCATTTCCTGAAAATCGAGCCCCTGATGAAGTGCGTTCAAGACGAGTGCTTTCATGGCAGAAAGGTAAACTGAACGAAGAAGCGAACTTTGATCTTTTTAATTTTTGAAAAAACAAAGTGTTTTTTAGCCAAATAAACACTTGATAATCAATCGTTTTTTTCTGTTTTTTTGAAAAAGTCATAAAAATTTAACGCTTTACCCCGATCAATCTTGGTATTTTTGCTGTTCAAGTGTGGTCTAACCATTTTATGCT
>JADZFP010000422.1 GCA_020849825.1 Saprospiraceae bacterium | reverse complement strand
ATCAGTCTGGGCAGCGAGCCCGACGGGATTCAATTGGGCGCCCTGCTCCGCGACCGCTTCGACATTCCATTCGTCTACCTCAGCTCCCATTCCGATGCAGGCACGCTGGACCGCGCCAAGCACACCCTGCCCATGGGTTACCTGGTCAAACCCTTCGACGAAAAAGGCTTGTTTACTACGATCGAAATCGCGCTGTTCAACTTTGCGCGTTTCCGCAAACCCCTTCGGCTCGGCCTCGAAGAGTTGAACGCCCGTTTGTTGTCCAAACTGACGCCGCGGGAGTTTGAACTTCTCGTGGATATTTATGACGGAAAAACCAACGGGCAACTGGCTGAACGGCATTTTATCAGCGCCAATACGGTCAAAACCCACGTCAAAAACCTGTATGCCAAACTGAACGTACAATCGCGGGCGGAGGCGATCGTGTTGCTGCGAAAAATGGGGAAATGAGCGGCGACGTTAACCGAAACAGCCGTTAAAATCACCCTGCGGGGTGATGTCCGGCCGGTGTAAGCACTTGCATTTTTGTGCAAAAATCCATGCGCCGACAATTACGCCAACTGCAATACACCTTTCTCCTTTTCATTTCCAGCCTTCACCTGTTTTTGTTGAATGCGCAAACGCCCGTAATTTCCTTTGCCGGGCCCGGGGGAGAATCGTATATCGAAAACTCGCCAATTTGTATCAGTGTATTGATTACGAATCCTTTATCAGTTCCGACCAGCGTCGACATATTGATCGATGCCGGCACCACTGCCACATACGGGACCGATTTTACCATCGAACCGACAACACTTGTTTTCCCGGCGGATTTTTCCGGGTATCAGTACGTGTGCATTGGGGTAACGGATGACACTGAATTCGAACCTGTCGAATACATCAGTCTGAAACTGGCCAATGCTACCAACGGCGCAACGATCACGAACGGCACCAATTCCTACGCCTTTTACGACAACGACTCCATTAGTATGACTTTCCCCTGCCAACAGCCATTCATCTCAGAATACCTTCATTCGCTGGTAGATGGCAGCTCGCGTGCACTGGAAATTTACAACCCTACACTTTCCAATGTTTCGCTCAACGGGTACAACGTCCGGATTTTTCATAATGGCGCCTCGGACCCTACGCTCAGCATCCCGCTGGACGGCCTACTGACGCCAGGCGCAACTTTCGTTGTCGCACATTCGGAATCTGCCCCTCTCGTGCAGGCACAAGCCGATCTGCTGACGCCTTTGCTCAACTTTACGGGCGACGATGCCGTTGGGTTGTTTCAGGGAGACATTCTTGTCGACGTGATCGGAGTAATCGGTCAAGACCCCGGGCTCTACTGGCCCGCAGGTTATGTTCAGACGGCTTCAGCCGACCTGGTACGCAACGCTGTGGTGCGTCAGGGTGAAACCAGTTGGTATATTAGCGCAGGGCATTGGACCGGCTCCGACCAGTCACAATACGCCAATCTTGGCAGCCACACAATGTTTCCCTGCAGCCCGGACGGCAGCTTCCCTCCTTTGATCAATATGGTGACTTTGGATGCCACTTTTGACGAAAATATCGGCGGACTCGGAATTCAGGCAGCTCTGTATTATCCTAAAAATGTGGAAACAACCGTCGAAGTAACTGTTGGAAGTGGCACCACTGCCACACCTGGGCTTGATTTCATGATCGAACCCTCGACACTGGTATTTCCAGCTAATTTTACCGGCACGCAGGGCATCGGCATTACCATTTTCAACGACTTGATTGCGGAACCCACCGAAACACTCGTTATTACGCTAAAAGATCCGACAAATGGAGGCGTACTGCTTGACTCGGTATGGGTGCTGACCCTTGTTGACGACGATTTTAGCAGCAACGTGGAGGATTTTGATGTCGCCAACACTCAAAATCTGCTGATTGCGCCGAATCCGGCAATCGCAGGTAGCGATTTGTTGGTCGATGGCTTGGGCGCAGAAATACTGGGCCTTAGCTTGTATGACCTTTCTGGCGCCTGGGCAAAACGATTCGGCTCTTTCGACAATAAAGGAGATCAATCCGTCTGGCAGATCGATTTGCCGGCTAATACCCCTGCCGGATTATATCTTTTACATGCTCGTACCCCGAATGGCCTTGTTATCAGGAAACTCATTATTGAACAATAATCTTCCAGGATAAACTGACATCTTCATTAAAAATCTGATTAACCGGCCGGGACGCAGCCCCGACCGGTTTTTTTCGTTTCAGTTCCGGTAACTTTGAGCATTGTTTACTGTCTAATCAAATATTCAAAAATCATCCCACATGCGATTTTCAACGGTTTGGTTGAGTGTGTTGGCAGCGGTGCTGTTCGGCGTCTCTTTTACCCTTTCAGCGCAAAAAGTAACCCCCACAGTGGTGCAAGGCACGGTCAACGATGCCGAAACGCGAACGCCCATCCCCTTTGCCACCGTGTCGGTGCCCGGTGTTTCGCTGGGCGTGATGACCGACGAAAACGGCAAATACCGCATTCAGACCGAGCGACGCATTACAGAGATCAAATTCTCGGTAATCGGCTACAACGCCGTCACGCGTGTGGTCAAACCCGGCCGCACCCAGACCATCGACGTCGAACTTTCCCCGGCAACCCAGGTGCTGCAGGAAGTGGTGATTAAACCCGAGAAATACAAGAAAAAGAACAATCCCGCCCGCGAACTGATCGAGGAGGTGATCGCCCACCGGGCCGACAACCATATCGAAAACCTGCGCACCTATCAGGACGAGCAGTACGAAAAGATCTTTTTCGGCCTGAGCAACCTGGGCGACAAGATCGAACAGCGGCGTATGATGCGGCAGGTGCGCTTCGTACTCGAAAACCGCGATACGAGCAAGTTCGAAGGCCTGTCGGTCGTGCCGATGTATTTGCAGGAAAACGTGTCGGATTGCTACCGCCGTTCCGATCCGAAACGCAAACGAACCTACGTAAAAGCCTCGCAATCCGTCCAGTTTCCCGGCACGGTGGATGAAAAGGGGATGAACCAGAGTTTGCAATACCTCTATGAAGAGATCGATATTTACGACAACTACATCACCCTGCTGACCGACCAGTTCCTCAGCCCGATCGCGCCGGCAGCGCCGTTGTTTTACCGGTATTACCCCGCCGATACTTTGCTGGAAGACGGGCGGAAAATCATCAAACTGGAGTTTTTCCCAAAAAACAAAACCGAAATGCTCCTGCAGGGGGAACTGTACATCGCGCTCGACAGCAGTTTTGCCGTCACGAAGATCAACTTTTCGGTTGGTGATGGCGTCAACCTCAACTGGGTGCAGGACCTGCAGGTGGAGCAGGAATTTCAGCGGCTGCCTGCCGGCAAATGGATTCTGCTCACGGAGGATTACCGCCTGCACATCGGCGTGGTGGAAGGCAGCGCCGGCCTGGTTGGGCAACGCTACGTGGTGCACCGCGACATTCAGATCGATGAGCGTATTCCCGACTCCCTGTTTGCCGTGCCCGATGCCGTAACCTACCTGCCGGGGGCGAAAGATGCCACTAATCCGGAGTTCTGGTCGCAGAACCGCCCGATACCGCTCAACGCCGCCGAATCGGTCACCTACGCCAACATCGACAGCCTGCAACGCACCCGTTTTTACCGTAATACCCGATTCTGGATGCACACCCTGATCGGTGGCTACGCACCCGCCGGGCAGGCTATCGAAGTCGGGCCCCTGGCCAGTTTTTATGCCTACAACGACGTGGAGGGCTGGCGTTTCCGCGTCGGCGGGCGCACCCGCGAAAGCCTCAGCAAACGCTACCGCCTCGAGGGCTACCTGGGTTACGGGCTGCTCGACCAGCGCTGGAAATACCATATCCGAGGCCAATACGCCCTGGGCAGCAGCGTACACAACGAGTTTCCGCTCAATATCGTCAGAGCCAGCTACACCAGCGACGTGATGTTGCCCATGCAGGTTTTTCAGGGCGGCACCCCGCCCAGTAATATCTTCGGTTCGGTGGTACGGGGCGCCAACGACCGTTTTTTCTATTTCCAGCGCTTCAACGCCCACTACGAACGCGAATACCGCAACCATTTCAGCTGGCAGGCCGGCGTCACGAGGCAACAATTCCAGCCGGCCGGCGCCCTGCGCTTCGAACCCGCTTCGGGCGGCCCCGCTGTGTACGATCCGGTCATCGAGGGTTCGCCGTACGTGCTGCTGCGCTATGCCCCCGGCGAAAAGTCCTACCAGGGCAGCACAGGCCGCATGATCGTCGATTTCAACTCTATCGCCACGGTGCAGTACAATATGGGTCGCAATGGATTCCTCGACGGCCAGTACGACTACCATCGGGTTACGGCCAGTTTGTACAAATACTCCGACACGCCGCCTTTCGGGTACAACACCACTTACATCGAAGCCGGCGGTATTTTCGGCCGGGGCCTGCCCTACCCGCTGCTGGCCCTGCATCCGGGCAACCAGAGCTACATTTACCAGCAGTATTCGTACAACATGATGAATTTCCTCGAATTCGTCAGCGACCGCTACGTGACCCTGATTACCGACCATTATTTCAACGGCTTTTTTCTCAATAAAATCCCCCTGTTGCGCCGCCTCAAACTGCGCGAAGTGGCGACGGTCAAAGTGCTGTACGGCGGCGTGTCGCGCCAAAACCAGCCCGACGAGCTCAACGGCCTCTACCGCTTTCCCACCGCTCCCGACGGCACGCCGCTCACCTATACCCTCGAAGGCAAACCCTACGTGGAAGCCAGCCTGGGCGTGAGCAACATCTTCAAAATATTCCGCATCGACTTTGTGCGCAGGTTCACCTACCTCGACCATCCGGGCGCCGCGAGATTCGGGATAAAAGGGGGGATTTTAATGACGTTTTAAATCCGGTTATTCATCTTCCTGCTCTTCAAAATGCGTTTTCTGCTGTTTTTTCTACTGCTTTCCCCTGCCCTCTCCGCCACGACGTTTTCCGTCGGCGCCACGCGCAACTACGTGTCGCCCAATGCCTTGTACCTCGCCAACGTCGTCCAGAACGGCGACACTATCGACATCGACGCCGAGGCGTTCGTCGGCGTTGCAGCCCTGGCCCGCTGGAGTGCCCACAATCTGCTCATCCGGGGCGTGGGCGGACGCCCGCACCTGATCGCCAACGGTCAGGCCTTGCAGGGAAAAGCGATCTGGATCGTCGCCGGCGATAACAATACGATAGAAAACATAGAATTTTCCGGCGCCTCCGTGCCCGACCACAACGGCGCCGGCATCCGGCAGGAAGGCATCGGCGTGACGCTGCGGTATTGCTATTTTCACGACAATGAAACCGGCATTCTGACCAACAACCCCGGCACGGGCGATATTCTGATCGAATATTGCGAGTTCAATGCCAACAGCTACGGCGACGGTTATTCGCACAACCTGTACATTGGTCGCGTCGGGAGCCTCACCTTCCGGTTTAATTACTCCCACCACGCCAAAATAGGCCACAACCTGAAATCGCGGGCGGCGTACAATTACATCCTGTACAACCGCATTATGGACGAGCAGAGCGGCACATCGAGCCGCCTGATCGACCTGCCCAACGGCGGCACTTCGGTTGTGATGGGCAATTTGCTCATGCAGGGGCCGCTGGCTGAAAACAGCAACCTGGTGGGCTACGGGCTGGAAGGGCTGGTGAATCCGGCCCCGCACGAACTTTATTTCGTACACAACACCTGCGTCAACAAACGACCCAATTCGGGCATATTTGTACAAATACAAAACGGAACCGCCGTTGCACAGATCGTCAACAACATCTTCACCGGCGCCGGTACGCTGGTGAGCGGTACGCCCACGCAATTGTCCGACAATCACTTCGCACCCAACGTCGCCAGCCTCCTGTTCGCCGACGAACCCAACTACGATTACCATCTCACGGCGGGTTCTCCGGCCATCGACCAGGGCGTCGCGCTGAGTGCGGCGGGCGGCTATTCGCTCGTGCCCGACAGCGCCTATTTCCACCCGACCGCGGCAGAAAACCGCACCAATACGGGGGCCATCGATCTCGGGGCGTATGAATACAACCCGCCCAGCGCCGTGTATTCGGCCCAGGAAAAAAAGCCGTTGCTCTTTCCCAACCCGCTCGGCGAGGTGTTGTATTTTCCTGTCGAATGGGCCGGCCTGCCTTATCGCCTGGTGCGTGCGGATGGCCGCGTGGTCGTCGGAGGAATATTAGAAGACGGGCGGCTTGCGCTGCCGGATTTGCCGAGGGGCGCGTATTTTCTCGTGTTGGAAAAGGCGACGGGAGCTGAGCGGTTTGCTTTGGTCAGGTAGCCTTACCCAATGCTGCCGGGACCCGGTCGGGATTCCATCTTGTTTGTGCAAGGCAGTACCTGCCGGCTCAGGCGCAAACCGGCTGGAGCGTTTGGCTTATGAATTGGTGTCGAGCCAGTTTTTTACGGCGAGCCGGCATTTTTTCAATGTTTTTTCATAGGATTTTCTGCGTTCCGTGTTCGCCCTTTCCTGCGCCTCTGTCGCCAGCGCGGCTTGCAATTTTAACATGGCGGGCCTGAATTCCTTTGCATAGTTTTTGAATTGCTCGTTCAGCAACAGGCATATTAGTTCGATGTCCAGGGCGCCCAATTCGAGGGCATAAGGGTCGGCAAGGTCTTTTTCCGCCCGAATCGCCAATACCCGAAGACTGTACTGGATCGCCTGAACAAATTTTTCAGGGTGCTCCACCTTGTTCACATACAAAAAAGGATAGACATAGCGGGTATTGTCATAATAAACATAGACAGTTTCCAGGTCCTTTTTGGATAAAATCGCGATCAGGTCATTCTCCCAATTGGGGAAAGATTTCAGTTTGGCCGTAGCGTTGATTCGCAGTTGTTTATCGTAACGAGTGGCATATTTTAACAGTCCCTCGATTGTTGAGTCGTTATAAGTCTCGACGAAATCAAGCTCGGCTTTATATTTTTCCTGGTTCTCTGAATTCCACACGCTTTTCATCTGGAAAGTTTCCAGGCGTTTCTGCACCCAAAATTTGCCAAAGCCCCAGAAAACACTCAGGGCGATCAGCAGGCAGACCGCAAAACCTGTTTTCGCAGTCAGCCTTACCCAGTCAGGCGGAAAATCGGCAACACGCCGGGCATTGACCAGATACAGGCAGGCGCCAAACACGAGGACCGGCAACCAAACATACACCTTGCTTATCGCGAGCCAGCGCAAAAACGGCCAAAACTCGCCTTCAATCCACTTCGTGTGGTATTCCAGACTCCAAAAGGCACTTACGACAAAGGATAACCAGGCGATAAAAACCAGCCCGTTGCGATAGCGCAGGAAAGGCGCAGACAACCAGTCGAAGCAATGGCTGGCGTTCATAGTCCAGGCAAGCAGGCCCGTGGAGACAACAAAACCCATCTGATAGATCAGCATCACGAAGGAATATCCCACGCCGTAATCGCCCCCCGGCCGCGCGCCCAGCAGAAGTTTGGCGAGAAGGATGTAGAGCAAGACTGAAAGCGCGAGTAAGATATTGGCGGGCATATTTTTTATGTCGTAGCGATTGGAATTGGTGCAAATCTTTCGGCCCCTCTCTTTTTATGACGAAGGAAAAGCAGGAATTTGGTTATCGTCGAGGGGGGAAAAGGGCCCAATGGCCGGGCTGGCGGCGATGGGTCAAATATAGCTGGTTTGTGTAAATCTATTTCAGGACAAGAGATATATTTTATTGATATTTTTATTAATATGCTGTATTGATAGATTGCCTGTCTGTCGCCAGACTCTACTCTCGGTCGGCGAACATTACCATAAGATTCTCAAGGCGGAGATCTTTCGTTTTGTTTCAACCTCTTTTTTTAGCAGGATATGCTACAAATTTATTTTTCACCTACTAATAAGTTACTAACAGCAAATTCAGCCCATTTTCCACATAATAAATGCCCTCCGCCGGACACACTATCTCGTGTTATGCAATTGCGGTCATTAATATAACAACACAAAACATAGGCACTCAAAACATCCGCCCTTGCTATTTTATCTTCAATAATAATTTGAGTGTTGGGGCACAAAGCCGCTACCCTTATTAAATCATGAGGATTTTCTTGATCCCACCCAAAATATATTTTGATGATTTCATTTGATATATTAATATAGTTAGCATTATCAATTGATAGCCATATCGTGTCATTAGATGAATTAGTTAAACTTGAAAAAATGTTAAGACTATCAGTTCCAACCTCTTCAAATCTTACTCCTACAGAAATACTTTCATTGGAAAACAGAATGCTCTGGCAAATAGCCTTGTTAGATATAGTAACGCATAAAAGGCAAAGTATGCCAAATTTAAAAACTACCCTTAGAATAGCCTGAATAGCTACTTCCATAACGAATTCCTTCCTTGATAATAGAATTTTGATGTGCGCCTGTACCGTCTGGTCGCATGTAAGGTTGTAAATTATTTGTTCTTTCAGAGTTCTCTGT
>JADZFP010000421.1 GCA_020849825.1 Saprospiraceae bacterium | reverse complement strand
TGGCCGCGGATACTGAAACGCTGGCCGTCGCCCTGCGGCAGGGGGTTCCAGGCTTCTTTGTTTTTGATGTTGCGCAGCGAAAAGTTGTTGAACGTTACGCCGAGCGTACCGATGACGCCGCCGCGGGTAAAGGCCGTGCGCGGTTGGTAGCCGGCGGACAGCTCCAGTTGGTCGGAAGGTCGTTCTTCGACGGTGTACTCGATGTCCACGGTGCCGCGGTCGGGGTTCACGGGGGTATTGATGCCAAGGGATTCGGGGTTGAAATAGCCGAGGTTGACGATTTCGCGCTGCGAGCGGATGATGTCGGAGCGGCTGAACTTGTCGCCGGGGCGGGTGTACAGCTCGCGGCGGATGACGTGTTCGTGCGTGCGGTCGTTGCCTTTGATCACCACCCGGTCGATGGTGGCCTGCGGGCCTTCGTAGATGCGCAGTTCCAGGTCGATGGAGTCCTGATCGATGGATGTTTCCACCGGATCGACGCGGAAAAAAAGGTAGCCGTTATCGAGGTAGAGCGAGGAAATATCGCGCCCGTCCTGGCTGAACTGCAGGCGGGTGCTGAGCAGTTCCTGGTTGTACACGTCGCCTTTTTTGATACCCAGCACCTGATCGAGGAACTTGGTTTCGTAGATGGTGTTGCCTTTCCAGATGATGTTGCGGAAGTAATACCGCTGCCCCTCGCTGACGGTCATCGCGATCATAACTTCGCCTTTTTTAGTGCGCCAGATGCTGTCTTTCACGATGCGGGCGTCGCGGAAACCTACCGTGTTGTAGTAGGCTTCTATGGTGTGTTTGTCGGTCTCGTAGTCGGCGCGCACCAGTTTCGATTTTTTGAACAACTTTTTTTTGCGCGAGGTTTCTTTCATTTTTTTCCGCAGCACACGCGCTTTCACGTTTTCATTGCCGGCAAAACGGATGTCTTTGATCTTCACTCTTTTGCCGGGATCGATCACGAATTCCAGTTTTACGGCATTGGTCGAGCGCTCGTCGGGGGAGACCTTTATGGTCGCTTTGGCGTCGAGGAAGCCTTTTTTGACGTAGTAATCTTCCAGGCCGTACTGGACGGAAGCCTTCACGTTGTCCGTCAGGATGGCGCCTTTTTGCAAAAATTTGTTCACCACGCCGTTCAGGTCGTCGTGTTTGTTCTTTTTTACGCCTTTGAACGAGTGCCGGGTATAACGCGGCAGTTCTTTGACCACGATTTCCAGGAAGATCACATCGCCCTGCGTGCGCACTTTATTGACCTGCACGTCGGTGAAAAGCCGGAGATTCCAGAGCGCCTGCACGGCTTTGGTGACGCCGGGGCCGGGAATGCGCATTTTGTCGCCGACGCGAAATCCGGCAATGGCGATCAACGCCTGCGGGTCGGAATATTGCGCGCCGACGACGGTGACGCCGCCGATCTCGTAGTCTTTTGCCTGTTCGTACGGCATGACGGGCAGCAGCGTATCGGGCGTGACCTGGGCGCCAAGGGTTGCCGCGTACAGGAAGGTCAGTATCAGGATGCCGGGAATGGGCAATTTCATGGTCATGGATGATCGAATTTTAAGGACGTACCGATTGGCCGAGGTTAAGCAAGGGTTGCAGGTTGGGGCAGTCGCGGTATAAATCGCCGACCGAGAGGTAAGTATTGCGGAGTTTTTCCAACACCCAGCGTTCGGTGTATTCGGCTTTTTTTTGTTCCAGTGCTGCTGCCTGGATTTTGTTGTAATCCTGTTTCAGGTCGGCCTTATGGGGTTTGGAGCGGCTTTGCAGCTGCACCAGCCGGAAGTAGCGCGTACCGTCGGGGCCGCGGAAAGCTATGGGCGCGGAAATGTCGCCGGGTTCCAGTTTGTCGATGGCAAAGAAAATACTGGTTTCGAGGTCGCTCACTTCAAAAAAGGTATTGCCGCTGCGGGGGTTGGCTACCCGGCCGTCGTTGTGGAAGCTGGGCGTGTTTTTGTCGCCGAATTGTTTGACTGCCCCGCTGAACGTCATTCTTTTGTCCAGGATGAGCCGTCGCACGGAATCCATGACGGTTTCCGCCTGTTTCAGGTCTTCGTCGGTGATCTGCGGTTTGATGAGGATGTGGCGGGCGTGCACGATGTTGCCCCGGCGTTCGAGCAGCTGAATGATATGGAATCCGAATTCCGTTTCCAGTACGGGGCTGATCTGGTCGGTTTCCAGTTTGTACACCATCGCCTCGAATTCGGCGACGAAGGTGCCGCGTTTTTGCCAGCCCAGGTCGCCGCCGTTGCTGCCGCTTCCGGTGTCATCGCTGTATTTTTTTGGCCAGGTCGGCAAAAGATTCGCCGCCCTCGGTGATACGTTTGCGCAGTTCTTCGATGCGTTCGCGGGCGGCATTTTTTTCTTTATCGTTTACTTTGGGTTTATACACTACTTCCCGGATTTCCACCTCGGCGTTGAAATACGGGAGGGAGTCTTTGGGAATATTGTAAAAGAATGCCTGCACCTCGGAGGGGGTGATCGTGGCTTTTTCGGTGATCTGGCCCTGCATCCGTTCGGCGAGCAGTTGGCTGCGCATGTCGCCGCGCATTTGGGCCTTTATGTCGTTCACGCTTTGCCCGTAGTACTCCTCGATGGCCTTGTCGTCCTGGTTGAAATACGTGCGCAGGCGTTCGACACGCGCGTCGAGCTGGTTTTCCACCTCTTCGTCTTTAACCTCGACGGAGTCGATCTTGGCCTGGTTGACCAGCAGCTTTTGCACCAGCAGGTTTTGCAACACGATGCAGTCGTAGCCTTCGGGAAGGTCCTTTTGCTGTTGGCGGGTGTATGAAACCTGTTCCTGCACTTCGCTCAGGAGCAAAATTTCACCGCCGACGGTGGCTACCACTTTATCGATGACGGCCTTATCGTCCTGCGCCTGCAGACCGGCGGCAAACAGCAAAAAAAGAAATACCGGCAGGGAAAGGCGGCAAGCCGGCAGCAGAAATCCAATGTGTTTTATTTGCATGAGTATATCGCGCACTATTGTACAATCTGAATATTCTCCCGGCGCAATTCTTTCTGGTAAAGGTCTTCTTTCCATTTTTCGAGCAATTGTTGCTTGCGCTTGTGGAGGATTACTTTGGAAGCTTGTTCTCTTACATATTCGAAGGGTGCGGTTTCTTTGCCTTTGACGGTTTCCAGTACGCGGTAGTAGTAGCGGAAGTCGCCGTCGCTGAGCGTGCCTTCGCGGCGCGAACCGACGTTGTCGGAGCTTAACGTTCCTTTGGGCAAAAGCGCGGCCACCTCGTCCAATTTATACCATTTTTCCGTATCGAGCAGGGCCAGTGCTGCCCATTGTTTGGCGTAATTGCGCAGTTTGACCTCATCGGAGGCGCTGCGGCTGTACCATATTTTGTTGAGATCATTCAGCGGCGCATTGGGGAGCAGTTTCAGCAACTGGAATTTGAGGATCGTGCTTTCCAGTTGAAACTGGTCTTTGTTGTTTTCATAAAAAGTCTTGAGTTCGGCGTCGGAAACCGTGCTGTCCAGCTTTTCCGCCACGATCTGTTGCTCGAAGTTGAAGCGAACCAGGCTGGCGCGGTAGTCGCGCACTAACTTATCAATATTTAAGTCCTTGGGGATATTTCGTTCGGCCTCGTACATCAGCAGTTGGTCGCGCACCCAGCGCTGGACGTATGCTGTCACCATCAGTACGCTGTCGTTGGCGGTCGTGCCTTCGGGTACTATGCCCTCCAGTTGCGACAGGTACAGGTTTTTGTTATACACCTTTGCCAGGAGTTTGTCGCCTTCTTTGGGCGGGTTGTCCGCATCGCCGCAGTGCCAGAGGGCAAGGGCAAGGAGCAGCAATATGTAGAGAATCGGTGGACGCAGCATTTGTAAAAAACGCTTCCGGACAACAAAGGCGTGTCCGGAAGCGGCGCAAATTTACGGTAAAAAATTAGTCATTCAACTTCAACACCTTCAAAAACGCCTCCTGCGGCACCTCTACATTCCCGAACTGTTTCATCCGTTTTTTACCCTCTTTTTGTTTCTCCAGCAGTTTGCGTTTCCGGCTGATGTCGCCGCCGTAACATTTGGCCGTCACGTCCTTGCGCAGGGCCGAAATGGTTTCGCGGGCGATGACTTTCTGGCCGATGGCGGCCTGGATGGCGATCTGGAACTGCTGGCGGGGCAGCAGTTCTTTCAGTTTTTCGCACATGCGGCGACCCATGTACTCGGCTTTCGAGCGGTGTACCAGGGCGCTGAGGGCGTCCACTTGTTCGCCGTTGAGTTTGATGTCGAGTTTGACGAGGTCGGTTTCGCGATAGTCGAGCAGGTGGTAATCGAAAGAGGCGTAGCCCCGGGTCATCGATTTCAGTTTGTCGTAAAAATCGAACACGATCTCGGCCAGCGGCAGATGAAAGGTCATTTCGAGGCGGGTGGGGGTGAGGTATATCTGTTTTTGCAGGATGCCGCGTTTGTCGAGGCAAAGGGTCATGATGTTGCCGATATATTCCGGCTTGGTAATGATCTGGGCATAGATGTAGGGCTCTTCCACCGATTGGAGGTGGTTGGGGTCGGGCAATTCGGAGGGTTGCCGTACCTGGAAACGTTTATCTTTCATGTCGGTGGCGAAGTAGGGCACGTTCGGCACCGTGGTAATGATGTCCTGGTCGAATTCGCGCTGGAGACGCTCCTGCACGATTTCGAGGTGCAGCATGCCGAGGAAGCCGCAGCGGAAACCGAAGCCGAGGGCGGCGGAAGTTTCGGGTTCGAACACCAGCGAGGCGTCGTTGAGTTGCAGTTTTTCCAATGAATCGCGCAGGTCTTCGAAGTCGTCGTTGTCGAGGGGATACAGGCCGGCAAAAACCATGGGTTTTACCTCCTCGAAACCTTTTACGGGGTTGCTGCAGGGGCGGGCGAAGTGGGTGATGGTATCGCCCACTTTGATTTCCCGGCTGACTTTTATTCCGGTAATGACATAGCCCACATTGCCGGCCTGGAGTTCGCCGGTATCCTGCAAGCCCATCCGGAGAATACCCACTTCTTCGGCCACCACGTCTTTTCCCGTGGCCATGAAGCGGATTTTATCGCCTTTTCGCAGGGCGCCGTTCATGATCCGCACATAAGCGATGACGCCCCGGTAGGAGTTGAACATCGAGTCGAAGATCATGGTTTGCAGGGGCGCCTCGGGGTCGCCTTTGGGCGGTGGGATACGCTCCACCACGGCGGCCAGTATTTCTTCAATGCCGATGCCAGCGCGCCCCGAAGCCGAAATAATATCTTCGCGGTTGCAGCCGATAAGGTCTATGATCTGATCCTGCGTTTCCTCGATGTTGGCGCTTTCCATGTCCACTTTATTCACAATCGGAATAATTTCCAGGTTGTGATCGACGGCGAGATAGAGGTTGCTGATCGTTTGAGCCTGAATGCCTTGTGTGGCGTCTACAAGTAGCAGCGCGCCTTCGCAGGCAGCACTGGAACGGCTTACTTCGTAGGAAAAGTCGACGGGCCCCGGCGTATCGATCAGGTTGAAAATATATTCCTGTCCGTCGCGGTGGGTATAGCGCATCTGGATGGCGTGGCTTTTGATCGTGATGCCGCGCTCGCGTTCGAGGTCCATATTGTCGAGCGCCTGGTCCTGCATATCCCGTTTGCTGATCGTATGGGTATGCTCCAGCAGTCGATCAGCCAGGGTACTCTTGCCGTGGTCAATGTGGGCAATAATGCAAAAATTGCGGATATTCTTCATGTAGCGATTGAGCGAAATAATCAAAACCGGCAGGGTTAAACACTGCTATCGGGCCGCAGGTTAAATTTGGGCGCGCAAAGATACGGCAAATAATGGATTACGGATTGCGGATTGCGGATTGCGGATTGCGGATTACGGATTGCGGATGAATCTTGTCCGAAACGTTCTTTGACATATTGACAATCAGTTTGTTAGGTTTTTGTTTAGGGTATAACTCCCTGGAAATCATAAGGTAATCGGTTTTTGTCAGTT
>JADZFP010000420.1 GCA_020849825.1 Saprospiraceae bacterium | reverse complement strand
GATCAAGCGCATTGAATCAGTATCTTGTTGAACAATATCAAACTGAAATTCCCGATTCAACACACTTTTTCATCGTTCTATCCAGTGCAGCATGCTCCGGTTGTGTGTACAAAACGCTGGATTGGGCACAAAAGGACTCCTTAAACGATAATGTTACATGCGTCCATCTGATTCAGGGAGATAGAAGCTCCTCGGTCAATATGAAAGGCAGTTCGCAAATACTAACCGGAGATTTTCTGGATGCAAGCAAATATGATTTTTACGCCGGGGGAGTGACCATTTTTAGAACACACAAAGGCACGATTGACACCGTTATTTACCCCACATTTCAGAACATCCGAACGGTATTGTCGGAGCAGGGGATATTGAAAAATGGGCATTGACTTAAATATTTTCTGATTCCTGATTGACAGTTTTATAAACCAGCACCTTGTCAATCTTGCTCTTATCCATGTCGACGATTTCAAAACGATAACCTTCGGCATCGAAATAATCGCCGGCCCTGGGTATTTCGCTGAGTTTGAAGAGGATAAAGCCTGCCAGGGTGGAGTAGTCGGCATCGTCGTCGTCGAATTCTTTCAGCGACACCGTTTCTTTCAGTTCGTCGATCGGGATAATACCTTCTACCAGCCAGCTGCCGTCTTCGCGGGTGATGATGGAGGGTTCTTCGGCATCGTCGAGGTCGGGCAGGGCGCCGAAGATATTTTCCGTGAGGTCGTGCAGCGTGATAATGCCCTGAATGGAGCCGTATTCGTCGACCACCACGGCGAAATAGTTGCGCTCCTTGCGGAAGCGTTCGAGAATGCGGATTGCGTTCATGCCTTCGGGCACGTAAAGCGGCTGGCCCAGAATATCGCGCAGGCTGAACCCGGGCCGGTTGCGCTGTTCGATGTAGTCGCGGAGTTTGACCAGTCCCAGGATATTGTCGATGGAGTCTTCGCAGACGAGAAATTTGGTAAACCCGCTTTCGAGCAGGATACGGTCGTTTTCCTCGGCCGGAGCGTTGATGTCAAGCCATTCCAGGTCGTTGCGGTGCGTCATGACCGTGTAGGCGTCGCGGTCGGCGAAGCGCAGGATATTCTGGATATATTCGCTCTCTTTGGTTTCGAGTACGCCCTGTTGGTTGGCCATTTTGACCATCAGTTTGATTTCTTCCTCCGAGATATTCTGCTGTTCGTTAGGTTTGATAAACAACATGCGCATAAATATCTTGGTCGACCAGCTCAGAAACGCCGAAATAGGCCCGGTAAATCGGGTGATCAGGTCCATCGCCGGCGAAAAGCGGAGCGCCAGCGATTCGGCGTGCTGAATGGCGATGTACTTGGGCGCCAGTTCGCCGATGATGAGTGAGAGGTAGGTGATCAGGGTGACAACGATCGAGATGGAAATTTGCTCGGCATAGAGCGCCAGCGCCGGGATTTGTTCGAAAAGAGGGGTGAGGTATCGGCCGATGGCGACACCGCCGTAGGCGCCTTCCACGATGCTGATGAGGGTAATCCCGATCTGCATGGCGGAGAGGTAGTTGTCGATATTGTCCAGGAGATTCACCGCGATGGCGGCGTTGCGGTTGCCTTTTTGTTTTTCACTTTCCAGGCGGGAACGTTTCGCGGTAATCAAGGCGATTTCACCCAGCACGAGAAAGCCGTGCAGGACGATCAGGATGAGTATTATGGCAATTTCCATGAGCGAAATTGTATCGTCGCTTCTTTTGCGGGTTGGTCCTTGCAATCAGGACCGGGTATCCAAATTGGGGTCGTTGGCGACGTACAGCGCGGGCAAAAGTTGGTACGGAAAAAATATTTTTCGCAAAAGATGCGGCAAAGATAGCGCAATGCCGCGAATTATCTGGATGTTTGCCCCAGGTTGCCTGGCAAGGCGTTAAAAAATGTTAAAGCGGAAATTTTTTTTTGCACAAACACAATAAGCGCCTACTTTTGACCTAGCCAAACGGCACTCTCCTTACTGTTCATCGCTCAAAATTAAGTTTGCTTATCGGTCATAACTTGTACACCACTTAAATTCTGAATCAATTTAACTGGTAAAACAGCAAATCTGTTGCTCATGCAAGTTATGTCCCTGCTTAACGATCAAGAACTGATCGCCCGTTACGTCGACGGTGATGAACAAGCCTTTGAACTTCTCCTCAAACGGTACAAGTCCAAAATCTACACCTCCATTTATCTCTTTGTGAAGGACCAGGCCCTGGCAGAGGATATCTTTCAGGAGGTTTTCATCAAAATTATCGATACGCTCCGTAGGGGCAAGTACAACCACGAAGGCAAATTCGTGCAGTGGGCTATGCGTATTGCCTACAACATGTGCGTCGACTACCACCGCCGCAACAAACGTCGCGCCCACATCAATCCGACCGAAGAATTCGACATCTTCGAGGTGCTTCGCCTGAGCGACGACGGGCCTGAAACCCAGATCATGCGCAGCGAAACCCACGACCGCATCCGCCGTCTGGTGGATTCCCTGCCGCCCGAACAACGCGAAGTGGTCATCCTGCGCCACTATGCCGATATGAGTTTCAAAGAAATCGCTTCGCTGACCCGCGTCAGCATCAACACCGCCCTGGGCCGTATGCGTTACGCCCTCATCAACATCCGCAAAATGATGGCGGAACGCGATGTAGTGCTGCAATAGGTAAGCACCGACAAATGCCCCCGGCGGCAACACAGCGCGCACAGGTGAAAGCACTCATTCCCTGTGCGCGCTGCGTTTTTTTACCGCTAACGCACCACCGCCAATCTTTTCGCCAGGCGCTGCCCGCCCGGCGTTTCGACGCGCAGGAAGTATATCCCGGCCGGCAACTCGGAAAGGTCGAGAGGGATGCCGCTGCCGGGCTGCGCGGGCGGGATGTCGAGGCGCTGCACGAGGCGACCCTGTGCGTCGTAGAGCCAGAGCTTGCCGCTGACGCAGGCCGGCACTGTCACTAAGGTCAGGTAAGCGGCCGGGTTGGGCGCTACCCGCAGGTCTTCGGCGCAGGGCGGCAGGGTCGGCGGCAGGCTGTCGCGGGGCGGCTGTGGCCCGTCGATGCCGAGGCTGTCGCAGGGGCTGCCGGGCAGATCGAACAGGCGGAAATGCGGGAAGTTCGGCGGGGAAAAGGCGAGATGAGTAGGCAACTCGAAGTGCTGCTCCAGGCCGCAGGAACTCCCCCGGCTGTTGGGGCGGTGGATGATATGCCAATAGGGCATCCCGTTACCACAAGTCATGTATATTTTTCCGTCGGGGGCAAGCATCATTTGGAAAAAATTCGCAGGCAACACATCATACTTAAAGCCGTCGTACACGCCCGCGAGTTTTCGGCTTTGCGCCAGATCGGGGGCCAGAAAATCATATTGGTAGAGTTTGGAACCGATAGCCGCGTACAGATAGCGGGAGTTGGGCGACACGGCTACCCCGCAGGCATGGACGGTATCGCCCGGGAATTCGATTACCTGCCGGTTGGAAAACGTGCCGGCACAGCGGTCAAAATCGAATACCTGCAGGGTTTTGTAGCCATTGACGTATTTTTCTCCATTGGGCGAAAACACGGCCTGCATTCCCCACGACCAGTTGTCAATGGGCTTGCCTACCGCGTGTCGACGGGCCGGGCCGATGCCTTCGGGCGAGAGCAGGAAAGTGTACACGATATCGCTGTTGTACTTGGGTACCACGATCCACCAGTCGCGTCCGTTGGCGTGCCGCACGGCCGTGAGCATGTCGAGCAGGGTATCCTGCACCGCGGGCTGGTTTTTGGCGACTACCTCGCCTAAGCCCCCGTCGCCCCGTATGTCGACTACCGTGTACAGCAGATCGGTGATGTAAAGCGCGGCGCCGCCTCTGCGAACATGGGGCATGATGTAGTAGTCGGGCCGGTCGGGCCAGGGCAGGATCATCAGACCCTGGAGGGTAGGGTAACCGAAGGGAAACAGGCTGCTTGCGCAATTGGATTGGTAAGGCCATCCGCCCTCGTTTATGCCCTCGCCGTTGAGCATCCGTTCGTGGCGGCGGTTAATGACGTTGCAGCCGTTGGTGTAAAACAGAAGCCCCCCCGCCGAGTCGCTGATCGCGGCGTTGGCTTTTAATTCATATTGAATTTGAAAATAACGGTAACTGACCGGATCGGTGTTGAAATCGACCCGGGTGCCGTTGTATCGCGTGGTGGTATCCCCATTTCCGGCGGGATAGCCCAGCATCCAGTTATAATCAAATTTGATTTGTGCGCGCAGGGCCGGGGTGCAGAGCAGCAGCAGGCAGGCGGCGAACGTATTTTTCATCGTCAAGGTATTGAATAGATAAAGGCAGATCCGCCGCCGGGTCGGCGACGGATCTGCCAGGGGTTAAAAAAATCAGCGGATTACGGCAAACCGGATCGTCGTGACCCGGCCGTCGTGTTCGTATACGGAAAGCACGTACAAGCCAGCCGGCCAATCCGTGAGCGGCAATTGCAGCGCTCCCGATTCCCGGTCGAATTGACCCTCGGCCCGCAGGCGTCCGCGCAGGTCGCGTATCTGCCAGTTGTTGTCGCGGGGTTCGGCGCAGGTGATCGTGATTTGCTGCGAAGCGGGATTGGGGAACACGGCGATGGCGTCGGCCGGGGCAGGGCCCGCCGGCGCGGCGCGCTGGTACGCGCCGCAACCGTCGGTCCAGTTGTTGGCGGCGTAAGTGACGTCTTCTTCGTGCGGCAGGTGCAAGGGCGCCCGGCGCACGCTGATGCCGCCTATGGCGGGGCATTGACCGGCGATGCTGCGAAGGGTCTGATAGTCGCCGGAGTTGAGTACCGTATCGCCGGCGTAGGCTTGCCGGATGCCGATGCAGAGCAGGTTGCGCAGATTGGCCTCGTACATTTTTCCCTGCGGAAGGTTTTGGGCATAGGTCAGCGTCGGGAGTAGTTGCGCGTCGGCATCGGCCCGCGCATTGGCCCGCACGCCGTCGAGGCTGTCGCACACGGCCGCGATTTGTCCAAAAACAACGGCGCGTTGCTGCGCGATGGCGGCGTCGTAGGTGGCGGTATCGGCGGCCTGGGCATAGTCGAGCGCCAGCAGGCTGTCGGCCCAAAAGCGATAATCGGGCATCAACTGGTCGCACAGGGCCTGATGCGTGCCGGAAAGCGCGAAGGCCTTATCGAAAAGCCATTCGGCACGCGCAA
The DNA here is from genome assembly GCA_020849825.1 of Saprospiraceae bacterium. GTDB lineage: Bacteria > Bacteroidota > Bacteroidia > Chitinophagales > Saprospiraceae > M3007. The sequence goes on along the minus strand of JADZFP010000420.1, from coordinate 3,264 downwards.
ACAATATAGGGCCGGCGCCGAGCTGTATTTGCTCGTCGAGATATGCGGCCGCGTCGGGATCTTCGGTGCAGAGCGCGGGGTAACGCAACAGCTTGTACAACAGTTCGCGCCGCGCATCCCAGTTGCCGGCCGAGGTATCAATGACGGCCGTACCCTCTATGAATGTGCGCTCCCGTTCGGTAATTGCCGGCAAAATAAGGTCGCAGTTGCTGTTTGAGCCGTAAATATTGGTTTGAAACCAGTACGATGGGGAAAGAGAAGGCGGCACGTCGTTCGGGATACTATTATTGGGATCATAATAGAAGAAGAACCCTGGCGTCCCATTATAAAAAGCCCCCCAAAGGTTGTAGTTCCCCGTCCAGATATTTTCATGGTTCCACTGGTTCATCATATTGGTGCCGGCGGCGCAATAGAGGCCGTAGGCGGCGTTGCCGATGTCGTTGGTTTTCAGTTGGGTGAGCGGCAGGCCGGAAATGCCCTCCAGGCCTTTGTGGGTGTTGTCGAGGGTATTATCGCAGATCAGCGTTCCGCCGAGAAGGTTACGGGCCTGGATGGCGGAGTGGAGAAAGGAGTTGTTGCCCGAGAGTTTGGAAGCGATCTGGTTGTTGTTGACAAAGTGAGCGGTTCCGGTCAAGTCTTTAGCGAGGATACCGAATGAAGTATTGACTTTGTTAGGGTTGGGCGAGGGCATCCAGTCGAGCGTATTGGCATCCCAGACGCCGAAGTTGTCGCCTTTTCCGGAGATACGAATGCCGTGGATTCTGTTCACGGGGGTGAGTACGTTGAGCTGGTTGTCGCGGATATTGACCTGGTCGTAGGCGTATTGCAGGCCCACGACGTCGATCAGGATTTTTTCCTGTTTAAAGGTACTGATGGAAGCGGGCGCGGTAATCTGGTTGCCGAGTACAAGCACGCCGGAGCCGAGTGCGCCCCCGGCCGGGCGTTCGATCCGGATGGCAGAAATCAGATAGGGGTCGCTGATCAGGAATTCGTTGTTGACGACCACGATCGCGGCGGCCAGATCGCTGTTGATGCAGCGGACGCCATAGCGATGGCTGCCTTCGAACTTAGCCCCGCTGACAAGCAGTGATTTGGTTCTTTTAGACAAGATCGCTGCATTTCGGGTATTCGAGAAGCGGCACTGTTGGTTGGCAAACCCGCCCACGGAAAGATTGCTTTGATCGGCGAAAATATCGACGCCATCGTTGAGGTCGAAGGCCTGCGGGTCGCCATAGTTGCTGTCGAACCGGCAATTGGCCAGCGTGACGTTGGCGTTGGAGGCCACCATGCCGTAGCGGTAACCTTTAACTTTGTTAAAAGTCGATGCGCCTGTCGCCAGGTCAGCATTGCAATTGAGCAACCAGATACCACGCCAGGGTTTGACGCCATTGTAAGTCACCCCTGCCGGCGGGCTCAACAGGGCATTGATACTGGCCTGAATGGTGTTGCCCGAAAACTTGCTGAATTTCAGCGGATTGGATACGGAAAAATTGTAGGCGAAAAGCCCGAAAAGGTTGTCTTCCAGAAAACAGTTTTGCAACTCGCTGCCGGAGGTATTGGCGCCAGGCACGAATTTGAGGCCTGCGTACGCTTGTTTGATCTGCGCCCCGGTCATTTTTACGGAAGCGCCGTTTTGCACGGTTATGCCCCACCACATACGTTTGCAGCCGCTGAAATCGGTACCGTTCTGGGCCGTCATGACGACATTCGCGCCGGATATGAGGATGGCCGAATTTTCTTTCATGATAAATTGCAAATTGTCGAAGGTAATCGACTGATCCACCGTCAGTGTGCCGGTCACCCAAATGGTTTTGCCGGGCGTCCAGGTATTCAGGTTGGGAATCGTGGAGATGGATGCCGTGCCGACGGTAATGTCGTAAACCTGGCCGCAATCCGTGGTTTGTCCGGCGATACGCCCGGAAAAAGTCAGCAATAAGAGGAATAGCGCAAGGAAAGCCTTAAGGTTGCGCGGTTGCGCGGTTGCGCGGTTGCGCGGTTGCGCGGTTGCGCGGTTGCGCGGTTGCGCGGTTGCGCGGTTGCGCGAAGCTAAATACTCGGGATAGATTTTTCATAAAAAAATCAAGGTTGAAAAATGAAGAACACGTTTGCCTCACCGCGGAGACGCGGCGGCATGAAACAAAAACATCTGCAAGAGTAAGGGAAGGGATTAGGCCAATTAGCGATGCATCGGGGCGATGAACGGGCTTACATACACCCCAGACAAAGATGATGGATTTGGCGGCATCGCGCAAATTAAATTTTCGTTTTCGGCCAAAATGCCCTGCCTCTACCGCGGGGCATTTTTTTATGGCAGGCGCCCTCATTACCTTGGCGTTCAATATGGAAACCACCCGCCTCCTCTACGTTGAAGACGAACCTTTTCTGGGCAAAATCGTCAAGGAAAGTTTGGAGAGCCGCGGTTTCGAGGTACTGATGATCGCCGACGGCGCCGAAGTAATGGCGGCTTTTGAGCGGTTCCGGCCCGATATCTGCGTGCTCGACGTCATGCTTCCGCACCGCGACGGTTTTTCCCTGGCGCAGGATATTCGCCGGCGGCAACCGGCGATCCCCATTATTTTCCTCACGGCAAAAGCGCAAACCGACGACGTGTTGAAAGGTTTTGCCTCCGGCGGCAACGACTATTTGCGCAAACCGTTCAGCCTCGAAGAACTCGTCGCGCGCCTTCACAATCTGCTGGCGCTTACCCAGGGCAAAAGTGTAACCCCCGCCCCCCTGCAGCCGAACGACGCCGTACCGATCGGCCAATACCGCTTTTTCCCCCTGAAATACGAATTGCGCTTCGGCGACGAGGTGCGAAAACTCAGCGCCCGGGAAGCCGACCTGCTCAAAATCCTGCTCGAACACCGCAACTTTACCGTGGCGCGTAAAGACATTCTTTTACAGGTGTGGGGCGACGACAACATCTTTAACTCTCGCAACCTGGACGTGTATATCACCAAATTACGACACTACCTGCGCGAAGACCCCGCCATCGAGATCATCACTATTAAAGGCGTGGGGTATCATTTTGTAACTTGAACATGGACATTCTTTTTGAAGATTATTACCTGCTGGCGATCAACAAACCCGCCGGCCTTTCCGCCGAAAACGGCGAACAACGACACCCTTCTGCCGAACGCGAGGCTTTGTTTTACCTGACACGGGTATTGAATGAAAAATCGACCTCTTCCCGCCTGAAAGTAACGCCCTACCTGAAAGTAGCGCACCGTCTTGATCGCCCGGTGAGCGGAGTATTGCTGATGG
>JADZFP010000419.1 GCA_020849825.1 Saprospiraceae bacterium | reverse complement strand
GCGCCATGGAAACCATGTACCAGCGCGGCAAAATCCAGGAAGAAAGCCTGTACTACGAAACCCTCAAACACACCGGCGAACTGCCGCTGATCGGGGTCAATACCTTCCTTTCGAAAGAAGGCTCGCCCACCATCCTGCCCAAGGAGGTGATCCGCGCCACCGAGGAGGAAAAAGAGGCGCAGATCAGCACCCTGCAAAACCTCCACGCCGCCAACGCCGACCGTGCAAAAGAGGCCCTGCGCCGCCTGCAACAGGTCGCCCTGGCCAACGGCAACCTCTTCGCCGAACTGATGGAAGCCGTGAAAGTGTGCTCGCTGGGACAGATCACGCGGGCTTTGTACGAGGTGGGCGGGCAGTACAGGAGGAATATGTAAATGTGAAAAAATCGGGTTATTTTTGTAAAAAAATACGGATGATCATTCAATTGGAAATAACAAATCCCAATGACGCCGAACTTATCCTGAGTTTGGTCAAACGGCTTAACATTCCTTTCAAGGAAACCGTACAGGCTTCCGTGGAGCAAAAGGAACGTGAAAAAGCAATTGAGCGGCTTCGTAAATTCAAGTCTGATGAAGCGCCGTCATTCGGGGATGGTTTGAAATGGCAAATTCAGGAAAGGGAGGATCGGAAGCTTCCCTTTGAAAATAGTTGAGATGAGACTACTGGATACCAATATTCTGATCTATTCCTATGCGGAAAACTATAGCCACCTGCGAACTTTGATTTGGGATGGAGCATCTGCCGTGTCTGAAATGACCCGCTTGGAAACCTTGGGCTTTCATGGCATTACGGATAAAGAAATGGCTTATTTTAACGACGTTTTTATAGTTATAAAAACACTGGACATCGACAAAGCCACTATCGACGAAGCAATCAGACTGCGGCGAACCTTCAAGATGAAAGCAGGAGATAGTTTGATTGCAGCGACGGCGCTGTTGAACAATTTGGAACTGTATACCAGGAACAATGCAGACTTTGAAAAAGTAGAGGAGCTCAAAGTGGTCAATCCGATTGACTGATAAGGTTGTTGTGGCATAGGCGGTAATATTCTCGGCCAGGCTGGAAAACCTTGAAATATGTTCAACAACTCCGAATTCTTATGAAATACGTGAATAGAGTGATTGTTGTCCTTCTTTGTTTTTTGCCTTTTTGCTTGTTGGCGCAAACGAATCGGCAGACATTTACCAATGATTCGCTAATCACATCTGTATGGAAAGACTCCTTTCAGGGAAGGAACATACTGATTGTCACAGATGACAATTTGAATGATACCATCGTATGGATGGTTGATCCAGGATACAATACTAAAAGTGTTTTCAGGAATGATACGCCCTGTTCGATTTTATTTACAAGCAACACATGTGAGAAAAATTTTTCCTTTGATATTTACAAGAAAGGAACCCAATACTGGCAGTATATTGATGGAAGTTTCTGGGATAATTGCCCAACCAACTGGAAGAAATGTGAATCCTTCGAAATTTCCCAATTAGGGCTACTTGATCTGGAGGTTATTACCACTACCAGATGGGTGAGTGGGGCAGTGGATGTTGTAAAAGAGCAATATCATTATGATGGTAACAAGAGGCAAAATTGGCTCAAGAATTAAAGTTCCGGCCCGCCCCCTATTTCTCCTCCTCCCCCTCCTCCTTCCCATGCAACACCTCCCGAAACTGGCTCGGTAAAAACTTCACTTTTTTGCCCAGCCACCGCTCCAGCGTCATGGCGACCAGAGCGTAGCCTTCCGTGACACCCGGCACGGGCACCACGACCACCACGAAAAACGGCAAAAAACGCGGGATGTCTTTCAGTTGCTCCACGGCTTCGCGCAGCTCCTCCTCGGTCGGGTGGCGGTGTTTGGGGAGCAGTCGGAGCTTGCCGGTGCCGTGGCGGGCAAAGGTGTGTACCATCTTCGTCGTTTCCACCCCTTCCATCACGAGGGCCCACAACATGCGGCGCGGCAGGCGAATAACTTCGCGAAATTTGAATTTTCGTTTCACACTGCAAAGATGAGCCAATTCGCAACACCGGACCAGGGTGATTTTCGACCAGGCCGGGCATTTGTCGGCCTAACGGCGGCAGCGCCCGCGCCATTCCGTCGCGTTGCCCGGCGGAATGTTCCTACTTTTGCCAGCCATAGTCCAACCATTTTTGCGATGAAAAAAATTGCCCTTCTTCTTTTCTTCCTCCCCATACTGCTCCACGCCCAGCAGCCGCTCACCATGGCCGATGCCATCCTGAAAGGCCGCTCGGCCTTCGCCCCGGCCAACCTGCGCCAACTGCAATGGATTCCGGGCGGCTCCCAATTCACCCACGTCGCCGGCGGCAAACTCGTGCGCCTCGACGCGGCCAAACCGGCTGTGTCCGATACCCTCGACTGGCTGCCGCGCCTCAACGAGGGCCTCGCCGCACAGGGCAAAACCGCCCTCGCCGCCCTGCCGGCCCTCAACTGGTTCGACGCCAACAGCCTGTGGTTCCAGAACGGCGCCGAACTCTTTACCTGGATGCCCAAAGACGGCGCCACGGCCTTTAAAACCCGCATCCCGGCCGAAGCCGAAAACACCGACATTCATCCGAAAACCCTCGACGCCGCCTACACCAGCGGCAAGGAACTGCGCATCGCCCGGGGCGAAAACACCGTGCTCGTGGCCCAAAGCGAAGGCGAGGGCATCGTGTACGGTAAAAGCGTACACCGCGATGAATTCGGCATCCACAAGGGCACTTTTTGGAGCCCTTCGGGCAAAAAACTGGCTTTTTACCGCATGGATGAAAGCATGGTGACCCAATACCCGATCTACGTACTCGATTCGATGCCGGCCCAGCAGCGCGAGGTGCGCTACCCCTTTGCCGGCGCCAAAAGCCACCACGTGACGATCGGCGTGTACGACCTGGCCGGCGGCAAAACCATTTACCTGCAAACCGGCGAACCGGCCGAACAATACCTGACCAACGTATCGTGGTCGCCCGACGACAAATACATCCTCGTCGCCGTTGTCAACCGCGGCCAGAACCACCTGTGGCTCAACCAGTACGACGCCGCCACGGGCGCTTTTGTCAAAACCCTGTTTGAAGAAACCAGCGACCGCTGGGTGGAACCCGAACATCCCGCCGAGTTCGTGCCTGGCTCCAATACCGATTTCGTGTGGCAAAGCGAGCGCGACGGCTTCAACCACCTTTACCTCTACAACCTTTCGGGCAAAATGCTGCGCCAGATCAGCTTCGGCAACGCGCCCGTGACCAATTTCATCGGCTTTACCGAAAACGGCAAGCGCTGCTTTTTCCAAATGGCCGACGACAACGGCCTCAACCGCTATTGCTACACGGCCGAAGTGTACCCCGACAATGGTATTTTCCGCCTGCAAACCGATGCGGGCATCCACAACGCGCTGCCCAGCAGCAACGGCGAGTGGGTGCTCGATCTCTATTCAAGCCCCACCGTTCCCCGCGAGATTTCGGTCATTCCGGTGAAAAAGCCGGAAAAACGCCGCGTCATTTTTACCGCCCCCAACCCTTTGAACGACGTACAACTCGGCGAAACGCGCCTGGTCGCCCTCAATTCGCCCGGCGGCGTGCCGCTCAATGCGCGCCTTATCCTGCCCACCAATTTTGACCCCAACAAAAAATACCCGGCGCTGGTATACGTCTACAACGGCCCGCACGTGCAAATGGTGACCAACTCCTGGCTCAACGGCGGCGAACTCTGGATGCACCGCATGGCCCAGCAGGGCGTGGCGGTGTTTGTGCTCGACGGCCGCGGCTCCGACAACCGGGGCTATGCCTTCGAATCGGCTATTTTCCGCCAGTGCGGCGACGCCGAGGTGGCCGACCAACTTGCCGGCGCCCGCTATCTCAAAAGTCTGCCCTACATCGATTCGACGCGCCTGGGTGTGTACGGATGGAGCTACGGCGGCTTCATGGCGACCTCGCTCATGACCCGCCCCGAGGCCAAAGGCGTGTTCCGCTGCGGCATTGCCGGCGGTCCGGTGATCGACTGGCGCATGTACGAAATCATGTACACCGAACGCTACATGGATACGCCCCAGGAAAACCCCGAGGGCTACAACAAAGCCAGTTTGTTCAACTACATCGACAACCTCGACGGCCGACTGCTGATGATCCACGGCTCCTCCGACGACGTGGTGCTCTGGCAACACTCGCTGCGCTACATCCGCGAATGTGTGCGCAAAGGCAAACCCATCGACTATTTCGTGTACCCCGAGCACCTGCACAACGTGATGGGCAAAGACCGGGTACACCTGTTCGAGAAGGTGGAGCAGTTTTTTATGGATAATCTGAAAGCCGACGAAGGGGTTAGGCCGTAATCTCCCCCTGCTGCCTTTGTAAAAGACTGAACAATGTCGCACGCAAAGCCGCGAAGAGAGTGTGTCGCTTCGCGGCTTTGTAATATTGCGCGCAGAGACGCAGAGGCACAGAGAAATCCCGGTTTCTCCTTTGCGCCCTTTGCGACTTTGCGTGAGATAAAAAATAGTACTGCGTCTCTGGGCGCAACTTTACTATTTCATGCAAAGCTGCGAAGAAGGAAGGTTTGCATGGCCCCCTCTGCGCCTCTGCGTCTCTGCGTGCAACTTTTAAATTTCACGCAGAGGCGCAGAGAAGTCCCGGTTTCTCCTTTGCGCCCTTTGCGACTTTGCGTGATATAAAAAACAATACTGCGTCTCTGGGCGCAACTTATAAATCTCACGCAGAGTCACAGAGAAATCCGGCTTTTGTAAAAAAAAGCGCCACTTCTCCGAAATCCGCGCGCCGGCATGGACGCTCTTACCCCCGCACGACCATCAGTTTCCCGCTTTGCATCCGGCCGTCCTTGAGAATGCGGATCGTGTAAAATCCTTCGGGTAAATCGCTCACCAGCACGGTATTGCGGCCCTCCTGCGGCTTTTCGAGTTTGTGTACGGCCTTGCCCTCGGCATCGTAAAGGGTGACCGATTGCACCGTGCAGGGCAGTTCGAGGGTGAATTGATCGGATGCCGGATTGGGGTAGTAGAATGCATCCCAGTCGGGCTGTTGCTGCTGCTGGTTTTGCTGGTCGTCGAAACGGATGGCCGATTTGCCATCGCAGTTTTCGACGGTGCTGTACTCGGTAATCAGTCGCACGAGCAGGTCGTTGAGCAATTCCACCTTGTATTCATCGGTGGTGGGTTCGAGGTGTTTGCCGCCGATTCCGGAGTGGTCGGTGAGGAACACGTAGCTGCCGTTGGTGGCCAGTCCGAAAAATTTCATCAAAAACTCGGTGTCTTTCTGAATGCCGCTGGCGCTCACCGGCACGATCCGGATACCCTTGCGGGCGGCTTCGCGGATACTTTTTTGCAAACTTTCGATAACGGCGGGGTCCTGGTGCGGACTGGCGTCGAGCACCAGAAAACAGATGCGGGCCACGGCGTCGGCGCTCCATGCCTGTCGGTAAACGGCTTCTTCCAGGGCCGAGTGTACGGCTTCGGGGTAGTCGCCGCCGCCGCCGGCGAATTGTTGGCCGATGTAGTCGACCGTCTGGCGGATATCGGGGCTGAGGCCGCTGCTTTTGACCAGATAGTCGTCGCCCTGATCGCGATAAAACACCGTGCCCATGCGGATAGACAGCTCGGGGTTGTTGCCTTGCACACGGCCGATCACGTCGAGCACCTCGGTTTTGAGGTATTCGATTTCGTCGCCCATGGAGCCCGTGGCATCCACGGCCCACACGATGTCGACGTTTTTGGGGGCGCGACATTCTCGTTTGATTTTCAGTTTGTTGAGCCCTTCGGAAAAGGGTTTCGTCGTGGGGAAATTGTATTTTTTACCGTCGACAAAGGCGATCAGTTGGCCTGCCGGGATTTTCGAATCCGACTGGGCGGCTCCCGACGAGCGCTCTTTGCCCGGTGAAAACATACCCGCCCACAGTTCCGCGCGGCCCAGGTTGTCGGTGCGGGCTTCCCAAATGACGGCGCCGGCGTGATCGAGCAGTTTGACCTCGGCATCGACAACCGGGAGTTCCTGTTCGTTTTGCAGGAGCACGGCATAACGGTGTTGGGGATAAAATTTGTACTGGTCCTGATAGGCCGCGATCTCGCCGTCGGCCAGCAGGTCAGTCCAGTGTTTCGACCAGTTGTGCAGGTCGTTCCATTCGCCGGCGGTGAGCAAGCCGGCACGGGGCGAGGGTTCGGTCAGGGTGAGGGCCGAGGGAAGTTCTTCGTCTTCGGTTTTGGGCATGGCGGTGAGGTCGTCGCGGGAAAGTATGCGCGGCTCGCCGCTCGCCTTGCGGGCGGGCGCTTCTGCCGGAGCGGTAGTGGCCGGCATGGCAACGTGTCCCGCTTCTATTTCAGAGACGTCGCTGACGGCAGGTACGGGTTTGGCGGGCGCTGTTTCGGCTCTTCTGCCCTCGACGCGGACATCCGACGCGGATTTTTTCTTCGTTTTCTCTGTTCTCACCTCGCCCGAAGGTTTGGGC
>JADZFP010000418.1 GCA_020849825.1 Saprospiraceae bacterium | reverse complement strand
TTCCGAATTGATTGGGGATATTCGATTTTAAACCAATCGAAAATCCTCATTCTGAATTCAATTCGGAAATCGTAAATCGCCCCAATCGCATTTCGTAAATCAACGAATTCAATGTCCTCCCGGACTCGGATAAAACGGGTCTTCTTTCTTGTGGAAAAGATTGAACCGGATGAAGACGTGGGCGCCGGCGTTGGTCATGCGGGCTGCGCCAGCACGAGCGACTTTGTCGGTCAGGTCGAGTTCGCCGTAGAACTCGGCGCCGACCATGAGCGATTCCGCTGCGTCGAGGCTTTTGGCCATACTCATGCGCAGGGTAAAGAGGTTGCCTTTTTGCGTACCCAGCGGTTTTTCCGGATCGAACCATTCAGAAGCGTATTCACGCGCGGTTTTATGGCCGATGCTGTTGGTGAGTGTACTGGAGCCGAAACCTTTGTCGTAAACAAACTTGTAGCCGCCTAAAAAACTGAAATACAGGCCGATATTATCGCCGATGGGCAAATCCTTGCCGAGCCCGATAATACCTCCGTAAGCCATTTTTTCGTAGCCGGAAGGCGAGCTCATGGCCTGTGCCTCGAGTATGAGGGGCCAGTCACGGTACTGAAAGCGGGCGGAAATGCCGAAGTGCGGCAGTTCAAATTTTTCGCGCAGTTGGTAAGTTTCGGCAAATTGCTCCCAGGTGTACCCCTCCGGGTGTGAGATTTCCACAAACTTGTAGAGGCCGTTCATTTTGGTCGTCTCGAAGTTGGTGTTGTGGTACAAGCGGCTCATTCCCGCGTTGATGTTGAGATCGACGCGAAATTTCTGGGCCTGAACGGTGGTAAGGAGGGTAAAAAGGAGAGCGAGGGTAGTGTATAGTCTCGTCTGCATGTAGTGGAGAGGATGGTGAAAGGTTTGTTAAATCGACTTTTCACCGAAGACATACGCGGAAATGATTAAACAGGGAGTATGAAGCGGCGGCCAAATGGCTTTGAGCAGGGCGAAATTACTTTTTTTTACCAACTAATTTTCCTTAAAAATTGGCTTTTTGATAAAAATAACCCATCTGTGGGAGTCATTTCCTTGTCCCGGCGAATGCCTGATTCGGACGCCGCGGCGCCCGGTTTGTCACCCTGCCGACCTGTCAAATATTTCTTAAAGCCGGCAAGCTCCGGCAATACAAACGCCAGGATGCTCATTTATGCTGCAAGTTCTGCGGAACGAAATCTTTCTTTTAACCCATTCTTCATCATCTCAAACACTGTGAATCTAAACATGAAAAAGTCAGCCTTCATCCCCGCACTGATGCTGTTCGCGGCCCTCGCCTTCACCGCTTGCAAAAAGGACGACGTCAAAACACTCGAAGAACAAGCTACCGGCGCCTGGGCTTCGCAAAGCGTTCGCATCGACGGCGCCGACGCTTCGCTGTTCTTTACTTCCAACCTGTCGCTCAACGACAACGGTACTTTCTCCCTTAAAGTGATCACGACCAATCCTTTCACGGGTCAGACTACCACGACCACCGACACCGGCAACTGGCGCACCAACGAAGAAACCCAGACTATCACCCTGAATTTCGACAATTCACCGACCCAGGAGTGGAAGATTACGACGATTAATCAGAACAGCCTGACCGCGCAATATACCGACCTGGAAAACCACCAGTACGTCATCACTTTTGCCAAACAATAAACACACGCCCATACACTGTCAGAAAACTGCCCACAGCCGGGTGGCCTCGCGCCATCCGGCTTTTTTTATACCATCGCATACCCATAAGCCCGGCCGATAACCCCTACCTTAGCATCGAATTTATTGATCAAAAATGACCCTTCAACAACTCGAATACGCCGTAGCGGTAGATCGGGAGCGTCATTTCGCAAGGGCCGCGGAAACCTGCCATGTGACGCAGCCCACGCTCAGCATGATGATCCAGAAACTGGAAGACGAGCTGGGGCTCCGCCTGTTCGACCGCTCCCGCCAACCCGTCAGCCTGACCCGCGAAGGCGAAGTAGTGCTCGAACGCGCCCGGCAGATACTGGCCGACGTAAGCCGGCTGAAAGACGCCGTGGCAGAATTGCGGGGAAGTGTGGCCGGGGAAATTCATATCGGCATCATTCCTACGCTGGCGCCCTATCTGCTGCCTATTTTACTACCTCGCCTGCAAGCCCACTACCCTACCCTCCAATTGCGTATTCACGAGTTGCAAACCGAACGTGTGCACCAGGCCCTGCGCGACGGCACCATCGACCTCGCCCTGCTCGCCACACCGGTCGACGAGCATCCGAGCCTGAGTTCAATTTCCTTGTTCGAGGAAGAATTTGTCGCCTACGTATCGCCGCGCGAGTCTGTTTTTCAAAAAAACTACATTCTCCCGGAAGACCTCAGCCTTACACGGCTCTGGCTCCTCGAAGAAGGCCATTGCCTGCGCGGTCAGGTACAGCAAATTTGCGCCCTGCGCCCCAAATCGGACGAGCAACAAAAACTGGTGTATGAAGCCGGCAGCCTTGAAACCCTGATCAACCTCGTCGATGCGCAGGGGGGGATTACTGTTTTGCCCTGCCTCGCAACCCGCTTTCTCGATCCACAGCGCCTCAACAGCATACGCGTTTTTGCCCAACCCGCTCCGCGGCGGGAAGTACGGCTGGCCACCGCTAAAAGTTATGCCCGTATGGGTATCCTTTCGGCATTCAAGGAAGAGATCACTGCCGTTTTCAACAGCCTGAACACCCCTCTAAATATGTGCGCCAAACATGAAAGTACGAATTGACAAATGGCTCTGGAGCGTGCGGATTTACAAAAGCCGCACCCTGGCGACCGATGCCTGCAAGGCGGGAAAGATCAAACTGGGTGAAATTCAGGCAAAACCTGCTCAACTGGTCGGTGCAGGTGATGAGGTCACCGTCCGTAAAGACGGCTTCAACTTTCAGTTCCGCGTCGTACAAGCGATTGAAAAACGCGTCGGCGCTCCTATCGCAGTCACCTGCTATGAAGACCTCACTCCGCCCGAAGAGCGCAACAAATACCAGTCGTGGTTTATCCAAAGCAAGGCCAACGCCGAAAAACGCGAAAAAGGAGCCGGACGGCCGACCAAAAAAGAACGCCGCGAGATCGATGAGTTCAAGGACCTGTACGATTGGGAAACGGAATAATCAGGCGCTGATCCGTACAATTTCAGGCGCCTGACCTTTGTACAGGGTACTCAAAAGCCGCTGATCCTGGTAATTGAACACTTGTCCGTCCTTTCGGACTGCGCTGATATTGTTAAAATCAAGGTCCTGAATCAGCCATCCCGGTTGTTGCGGCACGCGCTGCGCAACGATACCCTCCTCGGGCAAACCCAGATCGGGCGTTGCATATACGGCTGCATAACCATAATTGACATCGACGGCGGGTGACCAGGGCGCCTCGCCAACGGTCTGCGAAACCGCTACATAACACTGATTTTCAAGCGCTCGGGCACGGGCGCCCACATGCACGCGCGTTGCGCCCCGAATCGTTTCGGTACAACTGGGCGCCAGCACCAGATTGGCGCCAGCCGCGCAAAGCCATTGGGCCCCGACCGGAAATTCGACGTCGTAACAAATCTGTATGCCGAATGCCCCCCAGGCCGTCTCGAACAATTTCAATTGCGGTAGTCCGGCCGCCACGCCCCACTCCTCGTTTTCAAAACGCGTCATGAACCACTTGTCCTGGTAACCAGCCAAACCATTTTTGGAAAAAACGTATGCTCTGTTGAGCACTTGCCCGCTTTCGCTGACCGGCAGGCTCGGCGCTACGATCCAGATGCCCCAGTGTCGTGCCAGCCCTTCGAAGGTGCTGATAAATTCTTTTTTAAAACGATCGAGGCCACCCACTTGCAATCGCAGGTCGTTTTGTTCGGCTTCGGTGAGCAAACTGCTGAGCTCCATTGCGCCGTATTCGGGAAAAAGCAAGAGGCCGGCGCCTTGCCCGACTGCCTGAGCCACCCATTCACCGATATGCGATTGCCACTGCGAAAATTGTTTGAACGCCGTGATCGGGTATTGCGCCGTGGCCAAAATCAATTGCATGGCTCAAATTTGATTGATAAAACGCAACCAGTACACCATTGTTTTTTCCGTCGATACGGATTCACCGAGATCGGGCCAGGAAAACCGGCTTTGCAACCTGGGCTCCTTAATATACCCGCGGCTTTCCCAGAAAGTATCCAGCGGACGGTATCCGGCGGGGCGCAAAGGGTGGTCATCGGGGCGCACGACGGCGCAAAAGCAGGTCCAGACATAGCCGCCAAACTGAGCGGCGTGGGCTTCGCGTTCATCAAAAAAACGATGCCCCAGCCCCAACCCGCGGTATTCCGGCAGCAGAATACTTTCGCCGAAATAAAACACCTGATCGAGCGAATAACCCGCATCGAGAAAAGGCCGCTGCACATCCGGTGTTTCATCCGACAGCGGGATGCAGGTTGTGGCGCCGACCATTCGCTCTCCATCGTACACGGCAAACAAAAACGATCGCGGCGAATCAGCATAGGTCTTCAAATACTCCTTTTCATAGTCGACCGTGCCTTCATAGAGGTAGGGAAAATCCCGGAACACTGCGATACGCAGGGCTGCCAGGTCGTCGAAAACCGCTGAAAAGCCGGCGCCGTAAAAGCGTTCGAACCGCAAACGGGTCTTGTCGGTCGTCATTGCCCGATCAATTTTAGCCAAAGCGGCAGGTTGTAGTACGTTGTTACACGGGTGATTCGTCCCTGGTGCACTTCGAGGAAAGCCCCGGCCGGGAGCACGTAACGTTGTCCGTTGGCTGGCGGAAGGTCGCTGTCCGTTTTTTTATAAATACCGTTCACGACAAATTCGCAAGCGACGTGCACGCCATCCGGATGCGCCATGAGCACCATGTCCGTCAGGTTTTCGTCGTAGCATTCATCCATGTGCGCCAGAAAATCCTTGAAATGATCGAGACCGGTATAGGAATCACCCTGATTGGCGTCGTGGCGCACGTCGGGCGAGAGGAGGGCCAACATGCCGTTCCAGTCTTTCCGGTTGAAGCAATCGTAATAATGGCTGACAATTTCCAGCGAAGACATAAGCAGCAGATTTGTTAGATTGAGAATCGGCAAGTATCGCTGTTTTTCAGATTTGGGAAATAAATTTTCTGAGCGGAAAATGCCAACCGGCATAGTTTCGGGCAAAAACAATTTTAAACCCAAGCCTTTTCCCCGCTTTTTCAACTGCAATGAATCGGTATTTCGCATAATAAAAAGCTAAGTTCTTTATAAGGAGAAATTATCTATGTTTGCCACCGCTTCACATCTTTCATCCAATCAAACTTTCGCTTTATGAAAAAACTTACCCTTTTCGCAGGCTTTTTGCTTTTTGCTCTGAGCCTGATGGCGCAATCCGCTCTTCGTCCTGTTGCGCAAATGGTGCATGACTACCGCGGTTCAGGCACCAGTTTTCAAAAGATAGACCTGTTCGCCAATCCTACGGCATTTGCCCCCGGCGCCGCTCAAAACGACGTACTCAGCAAAGGAACCGTACTCAACCTGAATACCGCCGTTCAACAATCTATCCTCGAGAATGCTCCGCAGGCCATGGAGTTGTCGATTCCGACCACCGAATGGGGTACCCTGACCCTCGAACTGGTGCGCGTCAACATCTTGTCGCCCGGCTTCCGGGTCATGACGGACGCTGCCGGCGACCAAACGGCCGACATGGCGCCCATCTTCTTCTACCGGGGCATTCTGAAAGGCCACGACAACTCGCTGGCGGCCATTTCAGTGTCGGGCGAAGAAGTCATGGGCTTTGTCAGCGATGATGCCTTCGGCAACCTGAGCCTCGGTAAAATGGAAGGCCAGGCCGAACACCTGATCTATGCCACGGGCGACCTGAAAGTGACTGCCGCTTCTTTCTGCGACATGATCGACGACGCCCAGGAAGCCGACCCGAATGAAACGACCGCCAGCGAACGCACCAC
>JADZFP010000417.1 GCA_020849825.1 Saprospiraceae bacterium | reverse complement strand
CATGTCGAGCATCCGGTCGGCCTCGTCGAGCACCAGAAAACGCAGGCGCGAAAAATCGACGTAGCCGAGGTTCATATGCGCGATCAGGCGGCCCGGAGTGGCTACGATCACGTCGGCGCCTTGCACCAGCGCGCTTTTTTCCTGCGCAAATTCTTTCCCGTCGCCCCCGCCGTAAATGGCAATGGAGGAAATACCGGTGAAATACGAGTAGGCGCCGATCATTTGATCGATCTGGGCGGCCAGTTCGCGGGTAGGCACGATGATCAGCGCATGCGTAAAGTTGCCGGCCGGTCCGTAGAGGATTTCGTTCAGAATAGGCAGCACAAAGGCAGCTGTTTTGCCGGTGCCGGTTTGCGCCACGCCGATCAGGTCTTTTCCTTCCAGAATAATCGGAATGGCTTTCTCCTGAATGGGAGTGGCAGATTTAAAGTTTAGTGCGTCGATGCCGTCGAGCAAATCGGGGTGAAGACCAAATTCGGAAAATTCCATAGATAGTTACAATTACCGCTCTTCCCATTTTCGGGTTTTAAGCCAACGAAGGCCGAGGTAAAGCAGCAGACCGCTGGGGCCGGCTACAAAAGTGAGCACCAGACAAGGGACTACCCAAAGGTGCGGAATCTCGTTCTCGCGTCCGTCGTGCACCTGAAATGCGCCGGCAAACAAGCTGAACGAAAGATAATTCAGCCAGCCGGTCAGTAACATTTCCTTGCTGCGAAACAGATGCGTCAGTCCATCGAGCGATAACAGACTGCCTTCATCGCGCCCGCCCAGCAAATAGCTGATCGTAAAATACGCCGCCGCTACCAGCAAAACAAACCCCGCGCCAAAAGCAATACGTTCGGTAAAACGCCAGCTGGGCATAAAAATCAGCAGCACCCAGGGGATGAAAATCAGGACGGTGGAGTACCAGTAGAAATTGTCGGCGGACATGGAAGATGTGTTTTTGTGGTTATTTGGTGAATTGGGTTTTAGGTTTTGGGTTTTAGGTTTTGGCAAAAGGGTTGTTACTGCTCTCATTTTAGAGTCTTTAAATTTAAAGTATTACAAGAGAGAAGCAATAACCCTTTTGCCAAAACCTAAAACCTAAAACCCGATTCACCAATATAGATCATTTGACGATTTTCAAGCTCAGATCCAGCGGCTGGGCCGAGTGGGTGAGTGCGCCGGCGGAGACGTAGTTGACGCCGGTTTGGGCGTATTTCCGGACGTTGAACAGCGTGATGCCGCCCGAGGCTTCCGTTTCGTACTGGCCGCCGACGGTTGCCACTGCCTCGTGAAGGATCGGAATTTCGAAGTTGTCGAACATCAGCCGGGTAAATCCGCCGGCTTTGAGGGCTTCGTGTACTTCCACGAGGTTGCGGACTTCGAGCGTGACGCCGAGCGACAGGCCTTTGCTTTCCTGATACGCTTTCACCCGGTCGAGTGCGGCTTTGATGCCGCCCGCCGCGTCGACGTGGTTGTCTTTGATCATAATCCAGTCGTACAAACCCCAGCGGTAGTTTTCACAGCCGCCGATTTTGACCGCCCATTTTTCCAAAAAACGGATCAGGGGAGTGGTTTTGCGGGTGTCGAGTACTTTGACCGGCAGGTCGCCCACCTCAAACGCAAAACGGCTGGCCAGGGTAGCGATGCCGCTCATGCGTTGCATGGTATTCAGTACGGTGCGCTCGGCGAGCAGGAGGGCGCGGGTATTGGCTTCCACTTCAAAAGCTGTTTCACCATAGAGCACATCGGTGCCGTCGGGCTTAAGCACCGTGACGGTACTGGAGGGGTCGACATGACGGAAAATACGCTGGGCCAGTTCGACGCCGGCGATAACGCCGTAGTCTTTGATTTTCAGGATAGCCCTGCTGCGGCTGTCGGCCGGAATACAAGCTTGCGAGGTATGGTCGCCGTCGTGCACATCTTCGTGGATGGCTGCTGCGATAAAAGCGTCGATTTGTTCGCTGGTAATGGGCGAAGGATACATAAAGAACGGTTGGATGAATGGTTGACCGGCTTGAAGGGGGTGAGCAATCGAGCCGGCTGGCCGGATTAGTTATTTTTCCATTTGATGTTGCAGCCGCCGGAAGGGCGCTGAACGCCGTCGAGCGTCCGGCCTGCCAAAACCGCATCGAGTGCGGCGCGCAGGTCTTCGCCGGTAGGCGGCAAGGGATTTCTTTTGGGTCGGCTCGAATCGAGCTGACCGCGGTAAACGAGTCGCATATCGCCGTCGAACACGTAAAAATCGGGTGTGCAGGCAGCATCGTAAGCGCGCGCCACGGTCTGCGATTCGTCGTAAAGGTAGGGAAAGGTATAGCCTACTGCGCGTGCATGTTCGCTCATTTTGTCGGGCGCGTCGTCGGGGTAACTTTCTGCATCGTTGCTGCTGATACCGACAAACGACACGCCTTGCCGGGAATATTCTTCCACGATCCGCACGATTTCCGGGTTGATGTACAATACATAAGGGCAATGATTGCACAAAAACATCACAACCGTAGCCTTCGGTGAGGCCAGTTCGCGCAGTGAAACGACTTTGCCGCTTTGGGTGTCGGGCAGGGAGAAATCGGGCGCAAGCGTGCCCAGCGGAAGCATATTGGATTCGGTGTAGGCCATTGATTGAATTGTTGGTTATTTGGTGAGGTGGTGAGAAGGTGGTTATTCGGTGAGGTGGTGAATTGGTTATAAAAGGATTGTTTCTGCACTCATTTCAGGGTCTACGATGTTCAATTTATTTCATGTG
>JADZFP010000416.1 GCA_020849825.1 Saprospiraceae bacterium | reverse complement strand
GGGTGAAGGCCTGCGAGAAACCGGACCTCTTCTTTTGTCGCGGCAAACCCAAGGACAAATCCTCCGCCACCTGCGCCACAGAGTTTGAAATGCACGTTTTTGTGGCGGGCCAGTGCGCGGGCCCAGATTTCGCGGACCGATTCCGGAATCAGCGGGGAAAAGTGCTCGAATTGAAATTCCGAGATTTCGGCGACTTTGGACAAAAACAGATCGAGTTCCCCTGCGAGCCAATGGCCGATGGTTTTTTCCAGATCGGGCAGGTACCTGTTTTTTAACAAATTAAAAAAATCAGGTTTTTGCGCCTGCGCCTGAAACCACTGGATCATGGGGCCCGAATGTCGCGGCAACGCACTGTCGAGTAAAAAAACGACGGGGCCATGAGGCGTCCAGTCCTGTTGTTGGACGGTTTCTACTGCCTGGATCTCCCTGACTTTGACTGCCTTACCCAAATAACTGGTCAAGGGATCGATACCCGAGCTGTGTCCGTGAAAATAGGCTTCCATTTGGGCAAAAGTCTTTTTCAAAACCTGCAGGTCGTCGGTTTTGCTTTTTGCATACCGGTCATATACTGCTGCGACCAGGGCGCCCGAGCTGCCCAATCCGTATCCTGTCGGAATGTTGGATTCAAAATACAATCCCAGTCCCAGATCGTTTTCGAGCGCTTCTGTATCGATGACATCGACGCCGCGCAACACCGGCGACCGCGCGAACTCAAGGAGTTTGAGGTCGAGCTCGCGCATTGGCGTATCGGGGCTGTGCCATTCCCAGTGCCCGCCGAATGCTTCTACGGGTACAGACAATGCGGGTGCACCGAGCAGAAGTACGTGCTCTCCAAAAAGCAGAAGTTTGGCCGGGTATCGTTGCATGGCGCTGCAAATTTGCACAATCTGCGTCGAAGACTGTCCTAAAAAAACGAAGCGCGGAGCCTTTGCCCCGCGCTTGCGTTACGTATGCAGCCAGAATTTCTTGTTCGTACCCGTCATTGCTTTACCAGTCGGCATACCTGTCCGCTGGTTGTATTGCGGACGAAGTACAAGCCGTCGGGCAGCGTTTCCAGTTCGAGCGCCGACTGGTCCTGGTTTTCGGGTACTGAAATGATTTGAAGTGTTTTGCCAAAGCTGTCCAGCAGTTCGAGCCGGGTACCCGGGTGTGGTGTGCTCAGGACGATGGTCGTCCGATCGCCGGCGGGGTTGGGCGCCAGCAGCATGGCGCCGGCGGTTTGCTCTCCCATATCGATCCGGAGCAGGTCGCTGCGCGATTCGATCCCGTTTTCAACCGTTGCAAGGCTCTGATTGGGTAGGTAGGCCAGGGTGTTGAAGTTCACGACCGAGCTGTATGCGGAGTAGGTATTGCCACTGCAT
Source organism: Saprospiraceae bacterium (assembly GCA_020849825.1). Lineage (GTDB taxonomy): Bacteria > Bacteroidota > Bacteroidia > Chitinophagales > Saprospiraceae > M3007. The sequence continues at coordinate 5,519 of JADZFP010000416.1, read as the reverse complement.
TTTGCCCTGATACGTACCTGATACGCAGTGTTGGCTTGCAGGCCGGTCACTTGCACGACAATGACGGGCAGCCCGGCAAAAGTGGTCCAATTGCTCGAACTGGCTTTTTTGATCTGTAAATCATACGACAGGGCGCCGTTTGATGGACTCCAGCTGATTGTGGCCTTGTTGTAGGAGATATTGTTGGCCGACAAACCGGTCGGAGTGCCGCAAGAGCCGCCGCCACCGCCGCCGCCACTGGCAGGAGTGTTGAATGTTGTGGTCGAGTAAGCGGAAAATGTACCGTTGCAATTGGTACGCACCCTGGCATTGTAACTGGTGTTGGGCGTGAGGCCAGTGATATTGTAAGCGGTTCCGCTGACCGTCACTTCCGTTCCCCAGGTGCCGGAAGAGGCCGTTTTCCAGGAAATACGATACGAACTGGCGCCATTGACAGCGCTCCACGAGGCACTGGCCGTGGTTGCCGTGGTCGCTGTTGCCGAGAAATTGGCCGGCGCGCCACAAGTGCCGCCGCCGCCGCCGCCGCCGCCGCTGGTTCCGGTTTTGAAAATGACCCCGTTGACGTAGCCGGAATTATTGGCGCTGCAGTTGGAACGCAGGGTAACTTCGATCTCATCGTTGGCGGGCAAACCAGTCAGGACCTGGGGACTGACGGCATTGCTAATGGTCGTCCAGGCGCCATTGCCTACGGCGCGCCATTGCAGCGAATAGGAAGTTGCGCCGTTGACGCCCGTCCAGCTTATCGTCGCTCCCGAGCCTGTTATGTTGCTTACGGTAATGGCGGTTGGGGGATTGCAGCCGTTGGAAGGTGCGCAGGACGCGGCCAGGCAGGTGGCGGCGCCCACTTCGTTCCGGATTTTATTACCGGGTTGGGTACCGAAACCATTTGAAAAATTGATCCCCGTGCCGGAGAGATGGCAATAGCTCATGATGGTTCCGCCGTTGGAAGGCGGGGGGCCGGGCGGACAACCGCCTTCGGTGCTGTAACAATTGTCGAGTGCGCCGCCGCTCCATCCGCACCATTGCGTGTGATTGGAGCCCAGGTTGTGGCCCATTTCGTGGGTGAGTACCTCGATCGTCCAGGAATAAGTGGGTACATTGGCATAACTCGGCGTGATATCGCTGTATGCGTAAGAATAGGCTTTAAAACAAAGCACGTCGACGTAAGCGATACCGCCGAGGTTGTTGCCTCCGATCCCGACGAGGTGGGCGATGTCGGCATCGAAGCTGCTGCGAAAACTCTGGAATTGGGTCAGGGCCGAGCTGCTGCTGGTGGTGGAGTAGGCGTCGGGTGTCGTCCAGATGAAAAGTTGGGAAAGGCGGGTACTGATACTTTCATTGGCATAAAGTGTGGCAAGTTGGTTAAACACGGCGCTGAGGTAGTCGACAGTAGCCTGTACCGAGCCTTTGTTTTGGAACAGGGCATAATCTGCCTCAAAAAACACTCTGACACAGCCGTTTACATCCGGGGCCAATTGTTCTGCCGGGAGTTCGTCGAATGGGTCCTGATCAGGGGTGTGGCATTCGAAGCCCGGGCTGGCGGTCAGTTGTCGGTCGGCATATAAAATGTAGTTGGCCGTATTGCCAGGCGTTTCGAGTTTCCCCAGCGCCATGTTGCCGGTTTTAGGACTTGAGAACAAGCCCGCCAGGTGATCTTCGAAGAAACTGAACGCTGCCAGTGAATGCTGGTCGCCTCTCAGAATGCCGCGATAGTGTACGCCTGTGTGCACGGTGACGGTCTGACCCTCAGAATCGCTGGTTTCAACCTTGAAATCGGGGGTAAGCGGGTCCGACTGTACCAGTTCGAACGTCATCAGTTCACCATGCCAGGGCACTTGAATGCTCAGCGCCTCGGGGCGGTTAGCGACGATATAAGCGAGGAACGACGGATCAAGCGTCAGGTACTGGGCGCCGCGGGCAAAACGGTCGGCGGCCACATCGGAAGAGGCCGCCGGACCGAAGGGGGAAGCGGATTCAAATATGACGCCCTGTTGGTGGTATTGATCGATGAGTGCGGGGAGTGGTTTCAGGGTTTGGGCAATCAGGGTATTGTTTGACAACAATAGCAATACCGCTGCGCTGGCGCGCAGGAACCGAAGGAGAAAGGACATGATTAAACGGCTTTTGAAATGGATGAAAAAATCGGTTTTTGTTTCCGTCTGGATTAAATTTTCAGGATTAAAGTCACCCAAACGGTTGTGCCAGGGCGTGCAGTATTTTTAACAATTGTTAAAATTATAACTATGGAAGTCTTTGAATATGTGAAAGTTGCCGTTTCTTTTTGAACGTTGCACAAATTGCCGGCGGTAATAGCCGCTTCTTGGAAAATCAAATGACCTGTCGTGGTGAGAAAAAAAATTGGGAGGATGGAAAATTAATGTTGGGAGATGACCAATCTCATTGTCAAGGAAATATTTACCCCGATACGGTGGAAGTGAACAATGGTTACCTTCGCGCAGTTTTTAGTTGCCGATTTTCAAAATAAAACCATAGCAATTTAGCCACCATGAGTCAGTTTCCGCACCCGGATCGTTTTGTCCGCCGTCATATCGGCCCTGGCGCATCCGACACCCAAGAAATGCTCAATGCCCTGAATGTCAAAACGCTGGATGAGTTGATTAGTCAGACTGTTCCTGCCAGCATTCGGCTCTCCAAACCCATGAACCTGCCTGCTCCTCAATCGGAATTTGAATACCTTCAGGAGTTGAAGGCGGTTGCACTCAAAAACCGGGTGATGAGAAATTACATCGGTATGGGTTATTTTGGTACCATCACCCCTTCGGTGATTGCCCGCAATTTGTTTCAAAACCCGGGTTGGTACACCCAGTACACACCCTATCAGGCAGAGATCGCACAGGGGCGCCTCGAAAGTTTGTTGAATTTTCAGACCATGGTGAGCGATCTGACCGGGCTCCCGATTGCCAATGCGAGTTTGCTCGACGAAGGCACGGCAGCGGCCGAAGCCATGCATATGTTTTACGCGGAAAAGAACAAACGGGCGAAAGACGGGGAAGAAGCCAACGAGTTTTTTGTATCCGACAAAGTACTTCCGCAGACCATCGACGTACTCAAAACCCGGGCTTTGCCGCAAAATATTCAGTTGGTCATCGGCGACTACCAGCAGTACCGGATTTCTGACAAAACCTTTGGTGTGCTTTTGCAATATCCTGATAAAGAAGGAGCTGTGCATTACTACGCACCTTTTGTAGAAGAGGCCAAAGCCAAAAACGTATATGTATGCGTGGCCACCGATTTGCTTGCGCTCGCATTGTTGAAGCCGCCGGGAGAGTGGGGGGCAGATTGCGCTGTGGGTAATTCGCAGCGTTTCGGCGTCCCGATGGGATATGGCGGTCCGCACGCCGCATTTTTTGCTTGCTCGGAAGAATTCAAGCGACTAATTCCGGGGCGTATCATCGGCGTTTCTGTTGATAGCCGCGGTCGCCGTGCCTTGCGCATGGCTTTGCAAACCCGCGAGCAACATATACGACGGGAAAAAGCGACTTCCAACATTTGTACGGCCCAGGCCTTGTTGGCCAACATGGCAGCCATGTATGCCGTATATCATGGCCCTGATGGCATCCGGGGGATCGCGCAGCGGGCTATGCATATGGCTGCCAGTTTGGGTTCGGCGCTCGCGGGAGCAGGTTACAAGCCTGCTTATTCAGCACATTTCGATACGCTTCGCATTGAGATGCCTGTTGCCCAACAATCTCAGATCCGCACCAAAGCGGAAGCAGCTGGCATTAATTTCTTTTACGACGATAAAGGTTTGCAAATCAGCCTCGATGAGACAACCACGGAACAGGATCTGAACGACATTGCTGCCGTTTTTGGAGCGGGTAAGGTAAATGCTGTGTCAGTTGATTCCGTCATTCCTGAAAAACTGCGACGGGAGAGCGGCTATCTGACACATCCGGTTTTCAATTTGTATCACACGGAGTCGGACATGATGCGTTATCTGAAACGGCTGGAAAACAAGGATTTGTCGCTGATGCATTCCATGATTTCATTGGGTTCTTGCACCATGAAACTCAACGCTGCCACTGAAATGATTCCGGTAAGTTGGGAGAACTGGTCGAATATGCACCCGTTCATGCCAGCCGACCAAACACAAGGATACGCTCAGATTATCAGCGAGTTGGAGCAGTACCTCTGCGAGGTGACCGGTTTTGAAGCCTGTTCGCTTCAGCCCAATTCCGGCGCTCAGGGAGAGTATGCTGGTTTGATGGTAATCAGTGCATATCACAAGGCCCGGGGTGACCACCATCGTACGGTTTCGCTTATACCCTCATCTGCGCACGGGACAAATCCCGCCAGTGCAGTGATGGCAGGTATGGAAGTTGTCGTGGTCAATTGCGACGCACGCGGCAACATTGATGTCGACGATTTGCGTGCCAAGGCCGAGGCGCATTCCGACCGGCTTTCCTGCCTGATGGTAACTTATCCCAGTACGCACGGGGTATTTGAAACGTCGATCAAAGAGGTTTGCGACATCATTCACCAACATGGCGGGAAAGTATACATGGACGGCGCCAACATGAATGCGCAGGTAGGACTGACCAGCCCGGCTACTATTGGCGCCGACGTTTGTCACCTCAATCTGCACAAAACATTTGCCATCCCGCACGGTGGCGGCGGCCCGGGCATGGGGCCGATCTGTTGCAATACGAGTCTGGCGCCATACCTGCCCAAACACGTATTTGCAGAAACCGGCGGAGCGCAGGGAACAAATGCCGTGAGTGCTGCTCCCTGGGGCAGCGCCAGTATTTTGCTCATTTCCTATGCCTATATCCGGATGCTCGGCGCCGAAGGCCTGACGGACGCGACGAAGTACGCCATTCTCAATGCGAACTATATCAAAGTGCGGCTTGAGGGGCCATACCAAATCCTGTATGCCGGTGAAAATGGTCGTTGTGCACACGAAATGATCGTGGATTTGCGGCCACTTAAAAATTATGTCAGCGCAGAGGATGTGGCTAAACGACTTATGGATTATGGGTTTCATGCGCCTACTTTGTCATTCCCGGTTGCCGGCACGATTATGATTGAGCCTACGGAGAGCGAAAGCAAGGCAGAACTTGACCGTTTCTGCGATGCGCTTTTGAGCATACGAAAGGAAATTGACGAGATTGCTTCAGGTGAAATCAGCCATGAGGAAAGTGCTCTGCACAATGCGCCACACACCTCGGAAGAGGTGATTGCAGACGATTGGAGCCGAAAATATTCTCGTGAAAAAGCGGCTTTTCCGTTGCCATATTTGCGCCAGGGTTTCAAGTTCTGGCCTACGGTAAGCCGGATCGATCAGGCTTTTGGCGATCGGAATCTGGTGTGTGTGTGTCCGCCGATTGAGGCTTATCAGGAGGCGTGAAATTAGCAATTTCGATATTATTATCAATGGTTCGTAATGATTTAAGCGGCAATTTTTCCGAGTTCAAATAGCGATTTATAGGCGTGATGATTTTTTGCCTGGTGTGGGTTGAGTCCATACGCTACAAAAAATCGATCCAGCAGCAGTTCAT
>JADZFP010000415.1 GCA_020849825.1 Saprospiraceae bacterium | reverse complement strand
GCGCAACACACGTTCCCTGCGGGCGCACGAACGCGTGGGTTTTCAAATCATGCACCGGTATTTCGATCCACTGAACGGCGAGGACTGGGCGGTTGTCGGTATGGCTTTGTAAATCAGGATTTTCTGCGCTGAATGGCCTGTTTGCCGGTCGTTTTTCCCCTTGTTTTTTTCAAAAAATGCTCCGCGATGTTCAAGGGGCGGAAGACGTATCTTTTTTTGATATGGTGCCCGCCGCTTCGCCGCAGGATGTCGCGCAGGGTCGCCAGTACCAAAAGCATGTGGCGGCCTTTGTTGACCATAATGCACTCCGCATGAGCCGCCCGCGCGGCATCGGTGACTTCCGAGCGCGTCGCCAGACCGCTTTTGTTTAAGGTCTCCAACACCTGGGTGGCCCAAATGACCGGCACGTGTCCGGCCTCGCAAATCCACAATATTTCCTCCTGAATCTCGCTCAGCCGTTCAAAACCGATCTCTACGGCCAGGTCGCCGCGGGCGATCATGACACCGAAAGCGGGTTCTTTCATGCCTTGCAGCAACAGTTCAGGCAGGTTTTGCACCGCTTCGTGGGTTTCGATTTTGAGGATAAGCGATACTTGCCGTTCGCCGGCTCCGCGCAGCAATTTTTGCAATTCGGCGACTTCACTGGCCTTCCTTACAAAGGAGAAACCCACCATGTCGGCGTGTTGCAAAGCGAAGGGAATGACGGATTTGTCGTAGTCGGTGAGTGATTCAACAGTCAGTTCCGTATCCGGAAAATTGATCCCTTTTTCTTCTTTGATAAATGGCTTTGCTGCTGAAATCCTGATGATGCGCAGTAAAACGGCTTTGGTTAATTTTTTTTCCACAACGGCTTCGATAATGCCGTCATCGAACAGTATCCGGTCGCCTTTTTCCATATCCCGAAGAACGCCTTTCAGGGTGCAGCCGATCGCCTTGTCGAATTTCATCGCGTCGGCCTCCGTTTCCGTCAGGTACAGGTACTCGCCTTCGTACACCTTCAAACGCCCTTTTTTCGCGGCTTTACCGTACAAAACTGTCCTGATTTTTGGGCCGGCCAGGTCCATGTAGATTTTACAGGGCTGACCGGTATTTCGGGCGGCTTTCTGGATATTATGTACCATGCCGAGCCAGACGCTCGGGTCGTCGTGCGCACAATTGATACGTGCAACCGACATACCAGCCTGAATCAAGGCTTTGACCGCCAGATAGTCGTCCGCCAAATCGGTGTCGAACGTGATCATCAAATGCGGCGTATGTGCGAGGTTGCCGGGTCCGAAGAGCGCAGCGGTTTGACGGTGCAATAAATGCCGGGCCTGAGGATAATCACAATCCGAAACTTCTTCGGGTGGGACCGCTTCGCCGAGTCGCTGCAACACCATCTGAATCTGGCGTAGCGCATGGCTTTCCGAACTCGCCAGCGATGAAAGTCCGGCGTTGTGCAGGTCGTCCTGCAACTCCCGCAAGTCTTCGCATCGAAGGGATAAATAGTGGATGAGGTTGGCCGCGCTGGCTTGTTGTTTCGGATGTACGCCGGCGATGATATCGTCACATTGCCGTTCCGCAGCCTTCATTTTTTGATATAAAGGCTGAACAGTATTCAGCAGGGAATGGATTAAATCTTGCATGGCTGATTCGTTACAGGGATAACGTTTTTTACCGGAGGAGCATTTTCCGGCTTGCTACAATTCCCGTTTTACTGCTCAAACTTAATATTCCGGCGCCCCTGGGCAGTTCTCCCAAATGCAATTGAATTTGATAAAAACCTGTGTTAAAATGTTGATAGGGAAGAAGTTGCCAGGCCCGGCCGCTGGCATCGGTGAATGTGATTTGAAGATCGGCGGCTTCATTCAGGCCGACCTGCACATAACAATAATCGACAGCCGGATTGGGATGCAGGCCGAGCAATTCTGCTGTTGCAGGTTGGTCGTTTACGCGCGTGCTCCCGAAGGGCGTTGTGGGCGTGGCGGCATCCTGCGTTGCTTTGGGCGCCGATGGCGTATTTCGCAAACGAAGCTTGGGGCTGCCTGCCAGGGCAAATACGCCTTGCCCGAAATACTCTGCCAAAGATTCGGCGTACTGCGTGGGGATGTAATAGTAGTTAGCCTGGGCGGTATCGGGCGTCAGATCGAGCAGGATATAGCCGTGCCGGTCGAGATCGACGTATTTCAGATGGGGGTTGTATTCCAGGTTGAACCCGGGCAAAGGGTTGTTGATAAATTGTTCAAACTGAGCGGTTAAGTCCGGTCCGAGCGCGTCGTCGAAGTTGGGAGAGGAAATGGACGGCGTGCCGAATTCGACTGCCCAGGCGCCTTCGGCCGTGGCGCTGTTGTAGCCTTCAAGCGTCGCTGGGTTGAAAGGGTTGGGTTGCGGAAGGTTCAAAAAAGTCGGAACAGGGTAATTGACCGGCTTTTTGGTGACTTCAAAGGCCCAACTGGAATGCGAATCGCCGGTGACGATCAAAACGTCGGAAATACCTGCATTGCGTAGGGTATCGAGGAGCGCATTCCGTTGGGTGGGGTACGATTCCCAGTTATCGATAAAAATATCCTCGGCCTGGCGAATCGAATCAAGATTGGTCGGGTCGGGCGAACCATCGAATGCCCCGCCTGCAAACCCCACGTTGAAATCGGTAAACAGCACCTGGTTGCCGAGTACTTTCCAATGTGCAGGAGAGGTTTTGAGTTCATCGGTCAGCCATTCCATTTGCACCGGGCTGATCATGTTGCGGGGCGGATTGTCGGGCGTGTCGAAGTGCGGGGGCGGAGCGTCGCGGCCTTCCAGTCGGGTGTCGAGCATCAGCAAGTCGCACAGATCGCCATAACCGATTTTGCGGTAAACGTCTTGCGTGGGGTTGTTACGCACCGGCATCCATTCGAAATAGACCTGTTTAGAGATGGCTTTTCGGAGGTTCCAGTCGCCTTCGTCGGGCTGGTGGTTCTGCGCGCCGTCTTTGTACGAATCATTGGCCGACTCGTGGTCGTCCCACACGCTGATCATGGTGTGCTGCTGGTGCAGTCGGATCAAGTTGGGATCGAGGCGGTAAAGTGAATACCGGGTGCGATAATCGGCCAGAGATAGAATTTCAGTGGGAGGCTCGTTGGTGCGGCCGGGCAAACTGACGCTGTACACCCCGGTCCCGTATTCATAAATATAATCCCCAAGGTGCAACACGGCGTCGATGTCGTTGCGTTGCGCCAACATGCCGTAGGCATTGAAGTAGCCGCCTTCGTAATTGGAGCAGGATACGACGCCGAAGCGAAGGTGCTCAACCGGACCTTCCGGCGTGGTTTTGGCGCGACCCACGAGCGAGTTTGCATTCAGCGCACTGAAATAATAGTAGTAAGTACTGCCGGCTTGCAATCCTCCGATCTCGACCTTAACTGTGTAATCCTCTGTTTCACTGGTGTTTATACTGCCGCTGGCGACGATATTCTGAAAATCCGGCGTGGTGGCCACCTGATAGGCGACCTCCACCGGACCGGCCTGCTCAGGCGTCACCCGGGTCCAGATTATCACGCTGTTTGGCGTAGGGTCGCCCGAGGCCACGCCGTGATAAAATGGCTTTAAATCCGGATTGAAAATCAGGTTGCGTTGCGCAGCGGACGCATGACCCGGATCGTGCGCGGGTGCGAAAGGTTGGGCTTGAACGGAATAAATACCCAGCAGAAATACGAAGGGAACGACTTGACGCAACATAGCAGCGCCTGACTGTTTTTGTAGCAGCACAGGTATGCAAATGTGCGTTCATCCCGTCAAATCCGGGTAGTTTATGTGTTAAATTAAGGGCAAATCAGTGGCTTACTCCTCGTCGTCAAACCAAACTTTGTAGTACTTCTTTCCTTTTTCTTCGTCAAACCCGCGCTCGAT